>NZ_CAUWGY010000039.1:0-19383 GCF_963558415.1 uncultured Ruthenibacterium sp.
CGCGGCGCGGGCTTTGGCGGACTGGACGGGTTACACTGTGGTGGCCACCACGCCCAAGAGCGAGGACATGTGCATTGCCCACTTTGAGGTGATGCAGGTGGGCCGATACACAGCGGCGGTGTTGGCGGTGACCGGTGCGGGCGGCGTTCGCACGCGCACGGCAAAGCTGGATTTTGAACTGCGGCCGGGAGATGCCGAACGGCTGGCACAGACGCTGAACGAGCATCTGACATTCCGCAGCGCGGCCGATGTAAGTCAGCCTTTGCTGCACGCTGCGGCCGAGAGCATGGGCG
Organism: uncultured Ruthenibacterium sp.; assembly: GCF_963558415.1. Lineage (NCBI taxonomy): Bacteria > Bacillati > Bacillota > Clostridia > Eubacteriales > Oscillospiraceae > Ruthenibacterium > uncultured Ruthenibacterium sp. The sequence continues at coordinate 294 of NZ_CAUWGY010000039.1, forward strand.
CCGGAGGCGCGGTGTTCTATCCGGTCATCAGCGCGGCGTATACTCTGCTGAAAGAGGCCGGACGGCCCAATGTCTATCTGGAAGGCCAGCAGAACGTACTGGGATACAGTCCCCAGGAAGAATGCCTGCGCACTCTGATGGAGTTCTTTGGGGATGAAGAAGCGGTCAAACGCTTTATCAGTCCCAAGTCCGAGCGGACCACGGTCCTTTTGGGCGATGAGATGCCGGAGTACCGGATGCCGGGCGTGTGCATCTTATCAAAGCGGTACGTGGCAGGCGGCGGATTGACCGGTGCCATTGGCATTGTGGGACCCACCCGCATGCGGTACCGGGAAGTGATTCCGAGACTTGAATATTTTGCGTTGCTGCTGGGTCAGTGCATGTCGGGTAAAACTGAACACGGCCCGCGCAAGGAGGAGTAGCCAACATGGCAGATAAAGAGAAAAAAGAAAAAAAGGAAAAAGAGAAAAAAGTGAACGCACAGGCTGAGAATACCGAACAGCAGACGGAACAAACGGAGCCTGAGCAGCCGCAGGATCCGCAGGCGGAGCTGGCCGCGGTGAAAGAGCAGATGGAAAAGGCCGCCAAGGAATTGGCTGAGGCAAAGGACACACTGCTGCGAACCGCTGCCGAGTACGACAACTTCCGCAAGCGCAGCGCCAAAGAAAAGGACGCGGCCTTCGGAAACGGCGTCAGCTTCGCGGTGGAAAAGCTGCTGGGCGTTTTGGATACGTTGGCTTTGGCTGCAAACGCGCAGACTGCCGACGAGAGTTATAAAAAAGGTGTGCTGATGACGCTGGAGAAAGCGAACGCAGCCTTCACCGCCATGGGCGTCGAGGAGATCGAAGCTCAGGACAAACCTTTTGATCCAGAGCTGCACGCCGCTGTGATGCAGCAGGCCGCACCCGAAGGTGTGGAGAGCGGCACAGTGGTGCAGGTTCTGCAAAAAGGCTACACTTACAACGGCAAGGTCATCCGTCATGCAGCGGTGGCCGTTGCACAATAAACTGCTGAGAGCGCAAAGCGCTTTTTGCATAAATTTTGAAAGAACATTCCAAACTGATTTGCAATAAAAAGAGGAGCGATTATTTATGGGAAAAATCATTGGTATCGACTTGGGTACGACCAATAGCTGTGTATCCGTCATTGAGGGCGGCGAGCCCGTTGTTATTGCGAACGCCGAGGGCGCTCGCACCACCCCGAGTGTGGTGGGCTTCACCAAAACAGGTGAGCGTCTGGTAGGTCAGGTGGCAAAACGTCAGGCCATCACCAACCCCGACCGCACCATTGCATCCATCAAACGTCACATGGGCACCGATTACAAAGTGGAGATCGACGGTAAAAAGTACACTCCGCAAGAAATCAGCGCCATGATCCTGTCTAAGCTGAAAGCCGACGCCGAGAGCTATCTGGGCGAGAAGGTCACGGAAGCGGTCATCACCGTTCCTGCGTACTTCAACGACTCCCAGCGTCAGGCAACAAAAGACGCCGGCGCCATTGCGGGTCTGGACGTAAAACGTATCATCAACGAGCCCACGGCGGCAGCTCTGGCTTACGGCGTGGACAAAGAAGAAGACCAGAAAATCATGGTCTATGACCTGGGCGGCGGCACGTTCGATGTGTCCATCATCGAGATGGGCGACGGCGTGACCGAGGTTCTGGCTACGGCCGGCGATACCCACCTGGGCGGCGACGACTTTGATAAACGCATCATCGACTGGCTGGCCGATGAGTTCCAGAAAGAAAACGGCGTGGACCTGCGCCAGGATAAAATGGCGGCACAGCGCCTGAAAGAGGCTGCTGAGAAAGCGAAGATCGAACTGTCCGGTGTGGCTTCTACCGCCATCAACCTGCCGTTCATCACCGCGGACGCAACCGGCCCGAAACATCTGGACACCACGCTGACCAGAGCGAAATTCAACGAGCTGACTGCGGACCTGGTGGAGCGCACCATGGGCCCGACTCGTCAGGCTTTGAAGGACGCCGGCCTGAACCCCGGCGATTTGAACAAGGTGTTGCTGGTGGGTGGTTCCACCCGTATCCCCGCTGTGCAGGAAGCGGTCAAGAACTTCATGCACACCGAGCCTTCCAAGGGCATCAACCCGGATGAGTGCGTGGCCATCGGCGCGGCCATCCAGGGCGGCGTGCTGGGCGGCGACGTCAAGGGCATGCTGCTGCTGGACGTGACTCCGCTGAGCCTGGGCATCGAGACCATGGGCGGCGTGTGCACCCGCATCATTGAGCGCAACACCACCATTCCTACCAAGAAGAGCCAAATCTTCTCTACCGCGGCCGACAACCAGCCGTCGGTTGAAGTCAACGTGCTTCAGGGCGAGCGTGAGTTTGCCCGCGACAACAAGTCTCTGGGTACCTTCCATCTGGACGGCATCGCCCCGGCTCCCCGTGGCGTGCCTCAGATCGAAGTCACCTTCGACATTGACGCAAACGGCATCGTGAACGTGTCCGCAAAGGACCTGGGCACCGGCAAGGAGCAGCACATCACCATCACCTCTTCCACCAACATGAGCAAAGAGGACGTGGAGAAGGCTGTGAAAGAAGCCGAGCGCTATGCGGCCGAAGACAAGCAGAAACGTGAAGAAGTGGACGCCCGCAACGCGGCCGACCAGATGGTGTTCACCACCGAAAAGGCTCTCAATGAGCTGGGCGACAAAGTAACTGCCGATGAGAAGGCGGACATCAATGCCAAACTGGATGCGCTGAAAGAAGCGCTGAAAGGTTCCGATATCAACGCCATCAAGGCAAAACAGGAAGAACTGCAGAAAGCGTTCTACGCTGTGAGCGAGAAGGTGTACAAGGAAGCTGCGGCGGCTCAGCAGGCTGCGGGCAACGCAGCCGGCCCGGACATGGGCGGCAACAGCGGCAACGGCGGCAAGGGCGATGACAACGTCGTAGACGCCGATTACAAAGAAGTCTAAACCATATCTCTCACAACAAGGGCGGGCGGCGTGGCTGCGCGCCCTTGTGCCGTGAGGACGAGGGAGAGAAAGTATGGCAGAGAAACGCGATTATTATGAGGTTTTGGGCGTTCCCCGGACTGCTTCGGACGACGAGATCAAAAAGGCGTACCGCAAGCTGGCGAAAAAGTACCACCCGGACCTGAACCCCGGTGACAAAACCGCCGAGGAAAAGTTCAAAGAGGTGGGCGAGGCCTACGAGGTGCTCAGCGATAAGGATAAAAAGGCCCGGTATGACCAGTTTGGTCATGCGGGTGTGGACCCCAACTATGGTGCAGGTGCCGGAGCCGGCGGATTCGGTGGCGGTTTCGGCGGCGGATTTGGCGGCGGCATCGATTTGGACGACATTCTGGGCTCCATGTTTGGCGGCGGTTTCGGCGGATTTGGCGGCGGTCAGCGCCGGGCAAACCCCAACCAGCCCCGGCGCGGTGCAGACATCCGCGTCAGCCTGGTGCTGAGCTTTATGGAAGCCGTGCACGGCTGCACCAAAACCGTTTCGGTGAACCGGCAGGATGTATGTCCTGAGTGCGGTGGTACCGGCGCAGCCAAGGGCACCAGCCCCGAGACCTGTCCGGACTGCCGCGGCACGGGCTTTGTGACCGTGCAGCAGCGCACGCCTTTTGGCGTGATGCAGTCCTCTCAGCCCTGTCGCAAATGCGGCGGAAAGGGAAAAATCATCAAGACGCCCTGCACAAAATGTCATGGGTCGGGCAAGGTGTCCAGCACTAAGCGCGTAGAAGTGACTGTGCCTGCCGGCATTGACGACGACCAGAGCCTGCGTCTGGCGGGCCTGGGCGATGCAGGTCAGAACGGCGGTCCTGCGGGTGATTTGATCGTCATCATCACCGTGCGGCCGGACGCCATGTTCGAGCGCGACCGCTACGACGTACATGTGACCGTGCCCATCACTTACAGCCAGGCGGTTTTGGGCGCGGATGTGGTGGTGCCCACCATCGACGGCAAGGTGCAGTATACCGTGCCCGAGGGCACGCAGTCCGGCACGACCTTCCGGCTGCGGGGCAAGGGCATCCAGTACGTGAACGGACGGGGCCACGGCGACCAGTACGTCCACGTGGTGGTGGAGATCCCCAAAAAGCTGACACGGGTCCAGCGCGAGGCGCTGAAGAACTTCGAGGACAGCCTGAAAGAAGAAAACTACGAACAGCGCAAAGGCTTTTTCAAATCCCTGCGCGACAAGTTCGGCGGAAAAGACTAAAAAGGGCGAGCCTTTCAAAGGCGCGCTCACATAAGAATGTTGCAGGGCGGCATGGCTCAAAGGTCATGCCGCCCTGTTTTTTGTCTGCTCGTCGCCTTTTTAAGTGCATAAATCGCAATTTAGAGAAAAAATACATCTCCTTGTCCCACAAGATTGCTACAATGACGAAGGAAAAACATCTTTTGAAAGGATGAATGAGCAATGACAAACAAAAGGACAAAATGGGCGGCCTCCATTTTACTAGTCATATTCGCCTTCAGCGCTTGTGGACAAGCGGGTTCAACATCGAACTCCGCGTCGGTTGCTTATTCAAGTTCAGTTTCGTCCAGTACGTCCATAGCAACAGATGACGCGAATCAAAAAGAAGGGTATGACATTTCGGAAGTTGATCTTGATAAGGTGAACGAAAAAATAAAGGGAACACCTATCCAGTTCTCTGCGGAACATCTTAAACCCACAGGAAACTTTTTTTCGATACGAGATAAAATCGCAATCAGGGTGGACTATGCGGGGTACCAAGACTCAACCGCAGATTTTGTCAAAAATGGGTTCACCGTTCCCGACTGGGGGTCCGAAACAGGCGAATTCACCGAAAACGGCGAATTAAATGAGGACAGTACCTGTCTGATGCTCAAAATTGCAGTCAAAAATCTGACCAAGGACCCAATAAACTTTACGGTTGGAAATATGCGGGTTTTCGCATTTCCCAAAAATGACGATGCCGAAGAAGATGTAGTGTCAAGCACACATGGATACAGAGATGATATAACGGCGGAACAAAAAGAAGATATAGACGCCATTTCTTATGTTTTTTTGGACCCCGGTGAAACATACGAATTTACATTGGGCTATTTTATGCCCAAAAAATATAAAGAACTTACTCCGAAATATTTATACATTCCAGAAATAATGTTTTCTTATTTTTTGGAAAAGGTGGTGCAAGACGCAGAAAGCGATATCGTTGCGTCTGAAAATACGGACTGGTTTGTGAAATTGAGTTGAATTTGAACAACCGCTCTGGCAAAATACGCCGGGCGCCAAGCGACGGAACCGTTTCACAAGCAAAAAACGGCATAGCCTGTGGCTATGCCGTTTTGATTTCGAAAAATCGGTATCTGTTTATTTTCGGCGCAAACGCCGTTCAACAGCCAAGCATTTTTCGTCATACACCTGTATTTTTTTATCAAGCCGCTCCAGCACGGCCTGCATCTCGGCCACCCGGCGTGCCAATTCTTCCCGCTGTTCCAGCAAAAGCGCCTTGCGGGCGGGCACGGTTTGGTCCCCCTGCTGGAACAGGGCCACGTACTCGATCAAGGCCTCAATGGGCAGCCCCGCCGCCCGCATGCACTTGATGAATTCCACCCAGCCGCAGTCGGTTTCATCGTAATCCCGGATGCCGCTTGCACTGCGGTGCACCGGCGGAATCAGTCCAATGCGCTCGTAATAGCGCAGAGTGTCCGAGGAGATATCGTATTTTTGACTCACCTGAGCAATGGTCATGGTGTCCCTCCTCTCAGCGCCCAAACACGCGGGCGGCTTCGGACATGTTGGCAACGGCGTCCACTCCGAACGGACAGCGGCCGGTGCAGGCGCCACAGCCGATGCATTCATCTGCCTTATGCGGCAAAACGGCATAGTGTTCCCGCACGGTTTCCGGGACCCGGCCCTGCGCCCGTGCCAGATTCAAAAATTTTGTCACGCTGGCAACGTCGATGCCCTGGGGACAAGGTGCGCAGTGGCCACAGTACATACAATGGCCGACCCAGCTAATTTTGGGGAAACTCGCAAGGGCCGCGGCATAGTCCCGCTCTTCGTCGCTTGCAGTTTCATACGAAAGGCTGGCGTTCAACTCTTCCAAAGTGTGCGCACCCACCATCACCGAAGCAACCGCGGGCCGGGTAAGGGCGTAGTGAAGACACTGACATGCAGTCAGCGCACGCCCGGCAGGCGACAGCTTTTCGTTCAAAAGATCGCCGCCGCCGAAGGCCTTCATCACCGTGATGCCCACGCCTTTGCGCTCGCACAACTCGTACAGGGCCGCCCGCTGAGGGTCCATGTTGGTCAAGGGCTTTTCGTAGTTTGCGCTGCTCCACAGCGCTTCGCAGTCCTCGCCCGCAGGCTGAAGATCGTAGCAGGGATTCACGCTGAACATCAGCACGTCGATCCGTCCGCTTTCGACGGCTGCGATTGCCGCTTCAGGATTGTGACTGGACAGTCCGATACAACCGATCCGTCCCTCGCTTTTCAGCGTTTGCGCATACGCCATCACCGGTCCATTTTTCACGGCTTCCCAGTCCGAAAGAGAATCCACATAATGGATCATGCCGATTTCAATGTGATTGGTCTCAAGACGGGACAAAAGGTCCTCAAAACCCGCTTTCACCTCGGTGATGTCCCGGGTGCGCTTGTACTGGTCATCTTTCCAAACCGTACACAAGTGCGCTTGCAGTACAAAGCGGTTGCGGCGCCCTTTCAGCGCCTTTCCAAGCTGACTGCGCATTTTCGGGTCCGGCGAATACAAATCCAGACAATTGATGCCGGCACTTTCTGCCGCATCCATAAGCGGTCCCACCAGAGCGCCGTCATGGTCCACCAATCCTTCGCATCCCAGACCGATCTCGCTGACCATAAGGCCGGTTCGGCCCAGTTCACGGTAGTTCATAACCATCCTCCTCAGTCTGTTTCAAAGCGTTTGGCCACGTCCTTCAAACGCTCGGGAATGGGAATGTGCTGAGGGCATACCCGGGCACAGGCCCCGCAGCCGATGCAATCGGACGCTTTGCCCAGACCTTTGCCGTAGGCGTCGTAATAAGCCTGATGGGTAGCCAACGTGGCTCCGTGTGTGCGCACATCCGCATTGTACAGCTCAAAATAGCGGGGAATGGGAATGTGAACCGGACATCCGTCTACGCAATAGCGGCAGGACGTGCAGGGAATGGCCGAACTCTGCCGCAGCATAGCCGCCGCCGTTTCCAACGCCTTGCGCTCGCGCTCATTCAGTGCGCAGGGCTGTGCCAGAGTGGCCATGTTCTCCGCCAGATGCTGGGGCGTGGTCATTCCGCTGAGCACCATATGCACATGTTCAAGCCCTGCGGCAAAACGCAGAGCCCAGGCCGGTGCGCTCCAGTCCGGATGCACTTTGTCCAATTCCGCCTGCACCTCGGCGGGCAGACTGGCAAGGGTACCCCCCTTCACCGGCTCCATCACCATCACGGGTTTGCCGTGACGAGCAGCGGTCTCATAACAAAGCCGCGACTGGACCGAGGCGTCCTCCCAGTCCAGATAATTGATCTGCAACTGTACAAAATCCACTTCCGGATGGTCGGTCAGAATGCGGTCCAGCACATCTGCGCTGTCGTGAAAAGAAAAGCCCAGATGGCGGATAAGGCCCTGCTCCTTTTTCTCTCGCAGAAAACCAAAACTATCCAGCCGGCACACTTTATCGTAATAGGCCGCATTCATGCTGTGCAGCAAATAGTAATCAAAATACTCCACGCCGCATTTGTCCAGTTGTTCTTTGAAAATGCGGACCTGGTCCGCGCTTTCGCGCAGCGACACCACGGGAAGCTTGTCCGCCAACACAAATGCGTCGCGGGGATAGCGTTCGGTCAGAACCTGCCGCACAACGTTTTCGCTGTTGCCGCCGTGATAAAAATAAGCAGTGTCAAAATAAGTAAAGCCCTGCTTTAAAAATTCATCCGCCATGGCGCATACCTGCGCGATGTCTACATCTTTGTTTTCGCCGCCCGGCTGCAGGGGAAGGCGCATCATACCGAATCCAAGCTGTTTCATGCTGCGTATCTCCTTTCAGACAAGTTGTTCGTAGGCGGTTGCATCCACAGGCTCCAGCCACTCGTTGGATGCGCCCTCGGCGGGTACTTCCAGCGCCAGATGCTGAAACCACGCGTCCTTGGCTGCCCCGTGCCAATGCTTTACTTCGGGCGGAATGTTCACAACGTCTCCGGCGCGCAGTGCGCGGGCGGGTTTTCCCCACTCCTGATACCAGCCCCGGCCCGCGGTGACCAGAAGAATCTGCCCGCCCTTATGATGAATGTGCCAATTGTTGCGGCAGCCCGGTTCAAATGTCACGTTGCCCACGCCCACTCCTTGCGTCGTCAGCATGTTCAGATAACTTGTGCCTACAAAGTATTGGGCAAAGGCCGTGTTTTCTTCCCCGACCGGAAATACGGCGCCCGGGCCCAGCTCGTTTTGGATTTCTTTGGCGTTCATAACGGTTCCTCCTTTGTTCAGCCGTTGACGGCCTGCGCAATGCATCGAATGGCATTCAAACTGCGGGGATACCCAATGTAGGGCACCAGCGCAACGACAGCCCCCATCAGCGTTTCGTAATCGTTGCCTGCGTCCAGGTTGGCCCGGGCGTGAGCCGTCAGTTGCGGTTCACATCCGCCCAGTGCCGCCAGCACCGAGAACGTGACCAGTTCCCGCTGCTTTGCGTCCAGCCCGGTCCGGGTGTAATAGTCGCCAAAACAGTTGGCGGACAGAAAGTCCTGAATGGGGCGCTGCGCCTGGTCGGCCGCGGCCCGCATGGACTCAATGGACTGAGCGCCAAACAGTTGTTTTTGTACAGCCAGTCCTTTTTCAAAGCGGGTTGCAGGGGTAGTGGTGCTCTGGGAAGGCAGCGGCAGTGCCACACCACGGTTGCGCAGCACCTCGGTGGCCGCTGCAAACAAAGGCTGCACCCGCGCATAACCTGCGTATGGCACCGTCTGATACAGAATCTCCCGGGTCTGCACCGGACTGAGACCTGCGGTCAGCGCCGCGTTTAGCACTTCGGCATACAAATCCGGCCCGCAACAGCCCGCAAGTCCCGCCAAAAGCACCAAAAAACGTACCGACTGCGGCAGCCCGCATTGCTCGGGTGCCTGATGCCGGGCAAAATCTTCAAAAAACGCACAAAATTCCGGGTCGGTCTGTTTGAAATCTTCGCCCATAAATCATCCCTCCGTTTTACACAACGTCTCTGTCTTTACTGTATACCTTGGAGCAAACTCCAAGTCAAGTGTTTTTCAAAAAAATCTCCCGCCGGGCGCACTTTTCTTTAAAACAGTGGTATACTAAGAAAAAAAGGAGGCGGTACCCATGGGACTGCGGGATTATTGCTTTGACGGAAAACGAAAATTGGAATTGAAAGAGCTGCCCGCGGGTGCGTGGGAGGAAGGGCTCTCCAAAAAGGACAAAGCGCGCTGTATTGCCGACACGCAAAAAAACCTGGCATGCATTGCCTCTTTGCAGGATAAGCTGTACGCTGCCGGCAAAGAGGGCATTGTGGTGATTTTGCAGGCCATGGACGCGGCGGGCAAGGACAGCACCATCAAGCACGTGATGCGGGGCGTGAATCCGCAGGGGGTGGACGTGGTCAGCTTTAAGCAGCCCACCAGCGAGGAACTGCGCCACGACTATTTGTGGCGGGCGCACCGGGCGCTGCCTGAGCGCGGCAAAATCGCCATTTTTAACCGGTCTTATTACGAGGATGTACTGGTGGTGCGTGTGCACCGTATGCAGAAAGGTTACGCCATGGCACAAAGATGCGTTGACGTGCCCGACAAGGCTTTTTTTGAAAAGAGATACAAACAGATCCGAGACTTTGAGGAATATTTGTACGAAAACAGCTATCGAGTGGTAAAAATCTTTTTGAATGTGTCCCGGGACAAGCAAAAACAGCGCTTTTTGGAACGCATTGACATTCCGGAGAAAAACTGGAAGTTCTCTGAGAGCGATTTGAAAGAACGGGCCCATTGGGACGAGTACATGGAAGCCTATGAAAAAGCGGTCAACGAGACGGCCACGGGACACAGCCCCTGGTATGTGATCCCGGCGGATCAGAAATGGTACGCGCGGTTTTTGGTCTCCCAGGTGGTGCGTGAGGTGCTGGAACAGGCAGACCCCGAGTATCCGGAACTGCCGGAAGAGCGGCAAAAAGATTTGGCCGCCTGCAAAGAACTTTTGGAAAAAGAATCCTGAAAAAACATTTGCCCCGGGCCTTTTGGCCCGGGGCAAAGTGCTGTTACAGCGTGTTGTTGAATGCAGGAATCAGTTTTGCCCAGGTGGCGCTTCCCACGACACCGTCGATGGGCAGGCCCATTTTGGCCTGGAACTGCTGCGTGGCTCGGTTGGTAGCTGTGCCGAACTGGCCATCTACGGTCAGTTTTGCGCCCAGAGCGTTTAAATAGCTCTGCAAAAAGCGCACATAATCGCCCGAAGAACCCGTTCGCATGGCGGTGCCTGAATAGGGCGTTGTCACCTTGGTGGGATTGGACGAGCCCTCGGCGGTCTGCACGGAGACCACGGCGTTCCAGGTGTTTTTGCCCAGCATGCCGTCCGAACTCAGGCCGAACTGGCTCTGGAACCGGCGCACGGCGTCGGTCATGTTCTGGCCGTACTGGCCGTCCACGGTCTGCTTGTTGATGCCCGGATACAAAGTGGCCACTTGATTGAGCAGCATTTGCATGTGGCGCACGTCCTGACCGGTGGAGCCGGGACGCAGAGTAATGCCGGGCCAGGTGTCTGCGCTGCCGTGGTACACAGCGTTGTAGGCCGCCACAATGGAATTCCATGTGGTGGGGCCGATCTTTCCGTCGATGGAAAGACCCTTCAGAGCCTGGAACTGTTTGACGGTGTTGGCTGTGCCGGACCCGTACTGGCCGTCCACCACCAGTGTTTTCAGCGTGGGGTATCCCGCTTTCTGCAAAGCGTTGAGATAACTCTGCATACGGGCCACTTCGCTGCCGGATGAGCCGATTTGCAAAACACGGCCGGGATAGACCGGGCCGGATGTTTCCATGGTTTGTGTCATAAACAAAACCCTCCTTTTTTTCTGGGCACAGCAAAACGCCGCGCCCTGTCTCATGCTATGCGAAAGGCAAGGAGAGTGTGTGATGGCTATTGTTAAAAACAAAGAAAGCGCCTTCTTTGCGGCTGTTGTAAACGCCGCAAAAAAGACGCCGGTCTGATACTTTTTGAAAAGTTCGGCCTATATTCAAGCGTGCGAAAGAGTCGGAAACATCATCTTGTGTTCTGCAAACAGATTTTCTTTGCCCTTTAAAAGGAAAAGCGTATCCTCGCTGTCCAATGGCGCGCATTGGCATCCGTTTTTTTGTTTGGGGCAAAACTCCAAGGCAATGGATTGGATTGCAGGCCGGGCAAAATTCGAAAGAATTTCGGTCAGTGTGCAGTTGGGGTGCCCAAAAACATCCAGACAGCGCAAAACTTCATTTTCCCGTGCAACGATACATACGGTATCGAGCTTTTTCGAATAATATACCTCATAGGGGCCGGAAAACCAGCAGCAGTCTTTCAAAAAATCCCCGCAGTAGAACATCACAAGCTCATAGTTGTTCGACATCGTCCATGCGGAAAACGGGTTCGACTTTTGATAGCAATGCTTTACGATTGCCCGGCTATCCTCTTGGCACATATCCAGTTTTATAAAGTCATTCTCTTTGGGGCAAAGCGTCGGCGCCAAAAGGGTATATTGGTATTCTTGCGCTGGCACAAACCCAAATTGCGGGTAGAACTCCAGCGCGGTATCGTTCGCAAAAAGATAAATGCAGTCGCACCGGTCCTTCCAGTCCGAGAGAATTTCCCGCATCAATCGTGCGCAATGTCCCTGGTTGCGGTATTCCGGCGCCGTCATAACGGTACCGATTTGGATGTATCGTTTGGGAACGCCTTGCCATGAGAAGTCCATGATGCTCACAGAGGCGTTTGCAATCACCCGGTCGTGCGAAATGAGCGCGTAGGGGATGTATTTGTCCGTCCAAAAGCCTTGGCGATACCACTGCGCAAAGGACAAATCGAAAACTTCAACCGCCAAATCCATAAAGCTTTTTCGCAAAATCGGATGCTCGCGGATCTGCTTGATGATTTGATATTCCATAAGACCTCCGCTTTTGTAAAGCGCAAGAGAAACCGTGAACGCTGCGGGTCCTCACAATGCGAATTTTGCGCTTGCGTGTTATTTTAAATTTCGGCGGGATTGAATCGCCTTCAAAAGCGTGTAAAGCAAAAGCGTGTCCACAGGCAGCTTGATCACATTTTTTATAAGGCGTATCCCTGTGATCGCAAACGCATTGCCGTACACCAGATGCAGCCACAAAGGCGTCAGGCACAAGTTGATCACCAGTACCACCGAAAGACATGCTGCAAAGGTGCGCCACAAGGTCACGGGCTTTTTATACAGCCAGCAGCCGTACAAAAAACCGATCAAAAATTCATTCAGCGTCCAACCCGGAAAATACGTGCCGTTGGGACGCAAAAAGTAACCCAGTGTGTCCGCTACAATGCCCATCAGCCCCGCCAGCCACGGTCCGTACAAATACGCGGCCGAGGCAGTGGCAAGAAACGTGAATCCAATCTCCAAAAACTGGCTCACGGCAAAGGTGAATTGGTTCAAAACCAGGTGCAAAGCGGCCAACATGGCGGTGCCCACCATGCTGGACAGGCGGTGTATTTCTTCCAGGCCTTCCCGCAACCGGCGGGCTAGAGAATAAGATGTGCTTTTTTCAGGCATAAAAAAACCTCCTTTATGCATTGTTGCCGCATAAAGGAGACAAAAGGGGGCCCGCCCTTCGATTCCGGTATGCAGCAGCGGGATGCGAGACCTGCACCGCAAGCGGTGCTTTTCGTCCGCTCCGCAACTCCCCGTCGGAACGGCACTTAACGCGCAGGCCTCTACTCTGCGTTCGCACCCTATTATAGCAGGCGGCCATAGCGGTTGCAAGAGTCGAATGCTGTCTGAAAAAATACATCTTCCCACATCCGCCCGCACATGCTAAAATAAGAGAGATTTCAAGATAAGGAGACAAAATCATGAAATTCAGTGAAATGCAATACACCCGGCCGAATTTGGACGAAACACTGGAGGCGCTCTCTTGGCTGCGCCAGCAAATCGAAACAGCGGACAGCGCTGACGCGCAGCTCGATTTGTATGCCAGCTTCGATACGCTGTGCCGCCATGTTTCCACCATGGCCACCTTGGCGGAGATCCGCCACACCGTGGACACCCGGGATGCTTTTTATGAAAAAGAGCGCGAGTTCTACGACGAAAACGGCCCCGTGCTGGCAGACCGGCAATTGGAAGTGTACAAGGCGCTGCTGGCTTCGCCGTTCCGAGGCGAGATGGAGCAAAAACTGGGCTCCATGGTGTTCGAAAAAATGGAGATCGATGTGAAGAGCCAGACGCCCGAAGTGCTGGATTTGATGGCCGAGGAGAATCGTCTGACCACGGCTTATCAGAAGCTGTATGCTTCGGCTCAGATCCCCTTTGACGGCAAAGTGCTGACCGTGAGCCAGATGGCCCCTTACAAAATGAATCCCGACCGGGCCGTGCGCAAGGCCGCATACGAGGCCGAGGGCGCTTGGTTCGACAGCCATCGGGAAGAATTGGACGAGCTGTACGACAAACTGGTGAAAAACCGCACCCAGCAGGCTCGCGTCATGGGATACGAGAACTTCATCCCACTGGGCGCCATCCGCATGCGGCGCATCGGGTATACCCTCGAGGATATGGCTGCCTACCGGGCGTCTGTCAAACGGGACATCGTGCCTGTGGTCACCCGCCTCAAGGCGCTGCAGCACAAGCGCACCGGCGTTCAGGACCCCAAATTCTACGACGACGGATTCTGCTTTCCCCAGGGCAACCCCGCTCCGAAGGGCACGCCCGACGAGATTTTGGCTGCGGGCCGCAAAATGTACGAGGAGCTCAGCCCCGAGACCGCCGCGTTCATTCGGGACATGTTCGAGTCCGAATGCTTTGACGTGCTGTCCAAACCCGGCAAAGCGCCCGGCGGCTATTGCACCTATCTGCCCGACTACAAACTGCCTTTCATTTTCTCCAACTTCAACGCCACTTCCGACGACGTGGATGTGCTGACCCATGAGGCCGGTCACGCCTTCGCCGCCTGGGTAGCTGCGAAAAAAGAGCTGCCTGCCATTTTGGAAGAGGCCGGTATGGAAAGCTGTGAGATCCACTCCATGTCCATGGAGTTCTTGACCGGGGATTACCATCATCTGTTCTTCGGGTCCGACACCGACCGGTACGAGCTGGCCCATGCAGAGGACGCCATCTACTTTTTGCCCTACGGCACCATGGTGGACGAGTTCCAGCACATTGTGTACGCCAATCCCGATATGACCCCTGCTCAGCGCAACGAGACCTGGGCAAAGTTGGAAAAAGAGTTCCGCCCCTGGCTGGACTTCGCTGACTTGCCTTTCTACGGACGAGGCGCAGGCTGGCAGCGGCAACTGCACATCTATGAAATCCCGTTCTATTATTTGGATTATTGTCTGGCCCAAACGGTGGCACTGCAATTTTTCACCTCTTTTTTGAAAGACAAAAAAGATGCCTGGAACCGGTATCTGGCCCTGGTGGAAAAGGCCGGCACCGTGAGCTATCCGGGCCTTGTGGCGGCCGCAGGTTTTGACAGCCCCTTCCAGGACGGCACCATGCGCCGTCTGGGCGGCGAAGTGGCCGATTGGATCGAAGCGCAGGACCGGACTTTGCAGCAGGCGGACAAGGAGTGAGCAACCATGCAGCCTTTGTTCGGAAATACTGCCATTTGGAGTAAGCAAGCCACACAGGAGATTTTTTCGGTGGCGCACAAGGGGGATCGCATCCTTCTCATCCTGGGCGGACTGGGCCTTTTGGGCGTGGGCGGCGGCCTTTTGTCAAAGGGCGCCGTCGCGCACGCGGTGGTGTTTTTTGTGCTGGGCGTGGTGCTGTTCGTTTTGGGCACCATGGCGCCGGCCATCTACCTGGCGCGCCAGACCCACAAATACCACGCTTTGTTCGGCGAAGATATGCGCCTGCTGGTTCAGTTTTACGAAGACGGATTTACGGTGAATCAAATCTCCGCTCCCTGCACTCCGGACCACATGGGGTACGGCCACATCGTGCGCTGGGTGGAAACGCAACACTTTTTCTTCCTGTACACAGACCGGGGAAACTGCTATGCGTTGGATAAAGCCGGATTTGCTGTGGGCGACGTGGAAGGGTTTGCCACCTTTTTGCGTCACAAAGCGCCCAATATGCGCTGAAAAAATGATTTGCAACTGCAAGTTGCGCAAGTGCAAGCCGCGCCTGGTGGACAAAAGGCGCGGCTTTTTTGTACCATAGACCCAGAACAGGGGGGAACGCATATGTCCTTGGAACAGAATTTGTTGGAATTGCGGGAGAAAGCCGGCCTCTCCCAGGAAAAATTGGCTCAGCAATTGGGGGTCTCCCGGCAGGCAGTGAGCAAGTGGGAGACCGGCCAGAGCACGCCGGACGTGGACAAACTGGTGGCTTTGAGCAAATTGTATGGGGTGTCCGTGGATGGGCTTTTGGGCCTGCAGGCTCTATCGCATCCGTCCCGCCGGCCGATTTTCCAGTGGGCCGGTGTGGCGCTGGCTGTGGGCGCGGCCGTGGCCTGGGGCCTAAGCTTTCTGTGCGCAGTGGGCGGCGTGGGGCCTTTGAGCCTGGGCGATGCGGAAAGTCTGGCGCTGCCGGCTTCGGCGGTTTCGCTGCTGGCGGTGCTGGCTTTTGAGGCGGGCCGCGGCCGGGGCGAAACGGCCTTTTCCCGTAAAACGTTTTACACCCTTTGCGTGTGGGCGCTGGCACTGGTTCCGTCCCGGCTGTTCGCACAAGCCGGCATGACGGTGCTGCGGTTTGTGTTTTCTGCTCTGAACACCAGTTCCGCCGTGCTGCTTTGCCTTGCCCTGGAGGCCGGGCTGTGGGTCGGGTGCTACGGGGCGGTTTGCCTTGGGGTGCGCCGCTGGTTCCAAAAGCGCTGAATCAAAAAAATGGCATTTGTGCCGCTCGCTTTGCGCGGGCGGCACATTTTTGTTTTAATATACATATTTTATGTATAAAGAATCGCAAATACAAAAGTGTATAGAATATATATTCATAAAATAGGTTGTAAATATGCACAAAATGCTTGAGTAGATCAGGAAAAGGCGGGCTTTGTTTGTAAAAATATCCAAAAATCATAAAAATACATTGACAACGAATAAATATTCAACTAAAATGCAAACAACACCAAAGAAAAAGGCGGCTGCGGATCGCCTGAGGGGTAGGAAAGGGGTTTTATGAAAATGAAAAAGTTTGCATTGGTTTGTGCGTTTTTGATGATGTTTGGGCTGACGGGGTGCGGCTCCGGGCAAAGCAGCTCGGCGGAAGCTTCCAGCGCGGCTGCGGCTTCTTCCACGGAGAGTTCTTCGGCTCAGGCTACGAGCGAGACGCCCACGCTGGACGCCATCAAGGAGAAAGGCGTATTCACGTTGATGACGGCTACGGGTTTCCCGCCCTTTGAGTATCTGGGTTCCGACGGACAGCCTGCGGGCGTGGACATCGATGTGGGCCAGATGATCGCAGACGAATTGGGCGTGGAATACGAAGTGCTGGACATGGACTTCAATCTGCTGGTGGAAGCGCTGAAAAGCGGCAAGGGCGACATGATCGGCGCGGCCATGACCGTGACGGCCGAGCGCGCTGAGCAGGTGGACTTCACCGACACCTACGCCACGGCGGGGCAGGTGCTGTTGCTTCCTGTGGACAGCGAGATCACCGATGTAGAGCAGCTCAAGAGCGGTGAATACACCGTCACGGTGCAGGCGACTACCACCGGCGACATCTACGCCCAGGAAGAGTTGGGGCTGACGGATCTTTTGCAGTTCAAAAACGCTGTGGAGTGCGCTTCGGCTCTGGCCAGCGGCAAAGCGGATGCCGCGGTGCTGGACAATGTGGCGGCCGCAAGTCTGGTCAAGACCTACGATGGCCAGTTGAAAATGCTCGAGGAAATGGTCACGCAGGAGGACTACGCTCTGGCAGTGGCCAAGGGACACGAGGATCTTGTGGAACTGGCCAACAAGGTGATCGCGGAAAATAAGGACGCCATCGCCCAGTCTATGACCGAACACGAGGCGGCGGCTTCGGAAGAATAAGCCAAGAAACAAGACGCGGGCGCACGGCGCCCGCGTTGTGCAGAGAAGGTGCGGGGTTTGGAACAGATTTTAAGCGGATGGATGGACGATGTGTACAAGGCCACCCTTTACAAAGACCGGTGGCTGGTGTACCTGGAAGGGCTGGGAAACACGCTGCTGATCACGGTGTGCGCGCTGGCCATCGGCATTGTCATCGGGCTCACGGTGGCACTGCTGCGGGTGTGGTGCGCCCCGAACAAAAACGGCTTGCAAAAGCTGGTGGGCAAGGTGTGCAGTTTGTACACCACCATCATCCGGGGAACGCCTGTGATCGTGCAGCTTTTGATTTTATACACGGTGGCTCTGGCCAGTGCCGACGGACTGGTGGTGTGCATCGTGGGCTTCGGCATCAATTCCGGAGCGTATCTGGCCGAGGTGGCCCGCAGTGGCATCGGCTCTGTGGACCCGGGCCAGATGGAGGCCGGCCGCAGTCTGGGGCTCAGCTACGGGGTCACCATGCGGCGCATCGTGCTGCCTCAGGCCGTGAAGAACATCCTTCCCGCTTTGTTCAATGAATTCATCGCTTTGCTGAAAGAAACCAGTGTGGCCGGTTACATCGCCGTGCGGGATCTGACCAAAGCGTCCGACGGCATCCGCGGTCTCACCTTCAACAGCGTGCCGCTGTATCTGGCGGCGCTGGTATACCTGGCGCTGGTCATCGCCATCACCGCGGTGCAAAAGCGCGTGGAGAGGAGGCTGGCCCAAAGTGATCGAAATTAAAGATTTGAAAAAGGAATTCGGCGGCGCGGCCGTGCTCAAAGGCATTACCGAGACCATCCACCAAGGAGAAAAAGTGGCCATCATCGGACCCTCAGGTTCGGGCAAATCCACGTTTTTGCGCTGCTTGAACCTTCTGGAAAAGCCCACCGGCGGCCAGATTTTGTACAAGGGACAGGACATCACCGCCAAGGGCGCCAATCTCAACGATGTGCGCCGCCACGTGGGCATGGTGTTCCAGCACTTCAATCTGTTTCCCCATTTGACCGTGCGCCAGAACATCACCCTGGCGCCGGTGGAACTGAAATTGCAGAACCAGGCCCAGGCGGACCAGAAGGCCGAGATGCTTTTGCGGCGCATCGGCCTGTGGGATAAAGCGGAGGATTATCCCAGCCGGCTGTCCGGCGGGCAGAAACAGCGCATCGCCATCGTGCGGGCGCTGGCCATGGACCCGGAGGTGCTCTTGTTCGACGAGCCCACCAGCGCGCTCGACCCCGAGATGGTGGGCGAGGTGCTGGACTTGATCAAAGAGGTGGCCGAAGAGGGCATGACCATGGTCATCGTCACCCATGAGATGGGCTTTGCCCGCCAGGTGGCCACCCGGGTTTTGTTCATGGACGAAGGGCAGGTCATGGAGCAGAACGCACCGGACGAATTCTTCGACCATCCCCAAAATCCCCGGCTTCAATCTTTTCTATCCAAAGTGCTTTGAGGAGGCGTCTTGTTATGAAACAATACAAAAAAGTGCTGCTGGCTTATTCCGGCGGTTTGGATACATCCATCATCATTCCCTGGCTGAAAGAAAACTACGGGTGCGAAGTCATTGCCGCATCGGCAAACGTGGGTCAGGGCACCGAGCTGGACGGGTTGGAAGAAAAGGCCCTCAAGACCGGTGCGTCCAAGCTGTACGTGTTGGACCTGGTGGATGAATTTGTGGAAGATTACGTGTTCCCCACCTTGCAGGCCGGCGCTGTGTACGAGGACGGATATCTGCTGGGCACCAGCTTCGCCCGCCCCATCATCGGCAAAAAATTGGTGGAGATCGCAAAGAAAGAAGGCTGCGACGCCATCTGCCACGGCTGCACCGGCAAGGGCAACGACCAGGTGCGCTTTGAACTGGCCATCCGCGCTCATGCGCCCGACATGCCCATCATCGCCCCCTGGCGGGAGTGGGACATCAAGAGCCGTGACGAGGAGATCG
>NZ_CAUWGY010000040.1:0-18928 GCF_963558415.1 uncultured Ruthenibacterium sp.
GTGCTTCCGCTTGGTAGCTTAGCGCTGACAGTATTGGCTCTTTGGATTTGTGGCCTTATACATCCGATTTTGGGCTTTGCCCTTCAAGTGTTTTGGTGTTGGCAGGCATTGGCAATGCGTGGTTTGCGGGATGAAAGTCTCAATGTTTACAAAACGCTTAGAGATGGCAGTTTGTCCGATGCGCGAATGGCGGTATCCCGAATTGTGGGAAGGAATACGCAGAATTTGGACGCTGCGGGAGTGATTAAGGCGGCTGTGGAAACAGTAGCAGAGAATTTTTCCGATGGAGTAGTTGCGCCGGCTTTTTATATGTTGCTGGGCGGTGCACCGCTTGCTTTGTGGTATAAAGCCATCAATACCATGGATAGTATGGTGGGCTATAAAAACGACCGATATTTGTTTTTTGGTCGTGCGGCGGCAAAGTTGGACGATGCGGTTAATTTTATACCTTCCCGTTTGGCAGCACTTTTTTTGATTGCATCTGCCCAAATTACCGGGCAAGACGCGCGAAAGGCGTGGAAAATTTGGCGCAGAGACAGACATAACCACGCAAGCCCTAACTCCGCTCAGACAGAGGCTGTTATGGCCGGTGCGCTGGGGGTGCAATTGGCGGGACCGGCCTACTATTTTGGAAAAAGATACGATAAGCCTACCATCGGGGATGCTTTGCGACCGGTAGAACCCGAGGATATTCAACGCGCAAACCGAATGTTATATGTGGCTGGAACACTGTGCCTTATGTGTTTTATTGGTTTGCGAGTAGGACTTTGTTTTTGGATTGGGTGGTGAAAAGATGGGTGCAAATTTGGTGCACGGAGGAGACTGGGCGGGTTTCTTGCGGGAATATGGGAAAATGCCGTTGGATTTTTCGGCAAACGTCAGTCCGTTAGGGCTTCCGGAGGGAGTTCGCCGGGCAATTCAAGATTCTCTGGACGATGCAGATCGGTATCCGGATCCGCTTTGTAGAAGACTGCGGCAAAAATTATCGGCGTTTTTAGAGGTTCCTATGGAGAACATTCTTTGCGGAAACGGTGCGGCAGATTTGATTTTTCGGCTGGTAGCTGCCGTTCGGCCGCAACGTGCGCTTGTAACGGCACCCACTTTTTCTGAGTATGAACAAGCTCTCAAATTGGCAAATTGTGAGGTTGATTCTTTCCTTCTTTGTCCGGAAAACGATTTTTCCATTTCGTCAGCGATTCTTGAAAAAATTCAACCTGGTTTGGACGTACTGTTTCTGTGTGAACCAAACAATCCTACGGGACGTACTACCTCTCGGGAACTTTTGATGTGCATTTTGGAAAAATGCAAGTTCTGTGGAACAATGCTGGTTGTGGATGAATGTTTTAACGATTTTCTTGATTGTCCACTTGAGCATACATTGCAGGATGCTTTGCCTTCGTTTAAAAATTTGATTATTTTACGTGCTTTTACAAAGTGGTATGCCATGGCCGGAATTCGTTTGGGATATGCGCTTTGCTCGAATGAAGAAGTTCTGGAACGCATGCGGCAAAGTGGACAGCCTTGGGCGGTTTCCACCTTAGCTCAGGCAGCAGGATCCGCTGCACTGGATGAGAAAGAATACAGCGAGCGATTGCGCCAATTAGTGGCTGAACAAAGACCGGCACTTATGGATGGCTTGAGAGCCTTGGGCTGCCGGGTGATACCCGGCCAAGCCAATTATCTTTTGTTTTATCATCCCAATTTACAACTGGCAGAACGGCTGCGCCAACGGGGTGTTTTGGTTCGTATGTGCAAAAATTATCCGGGCTTAGGAGATGGTTGGTACCGTGTGGCGGTACGAACAAAAAATGAGAATCATATGTTTTTGCAAATTTTAAAGGAGGTTTTGTAGGTGGCACGTTGCATCATGGTGCAGGGAACAATGTCCGGGGCCGGAAAAAGTTTGCTTGTTACGGCATTGTGCCGCATTTTTCGACAAGACGGTTGGCGGGTGGCTCCCTTTAAAAGCCAAAATATGGCACTTAATAGTTATATCACCAAAGATGGCTTGGAAATGGGACGCGCACAAGTGGCACAGGCAGAAGCTGCGGGCCTTGATGCGGATGTACGGATGAATCCGGTCTTACTTAAGCCCAGCAGCGATACGGGAAGCCAGTTGATTGTCTGCGGAAAGGTTCGCGGTCAGTATTGTGCGTCGGAATACTATAAAATGAAACAGACGCTTATTCCGGAGGTACTGCGGGCGTACCATAGTCTTGCTCAAGAAAATGATATTTTGGTTATTGAAGGCGCGGGCAGCCCAGCAGAAATCAATTTGCGTGACGGAGATTTTGTTAACATGGGTCTTGCAGAAATGGTGGATGCGCCGGTGATTCTGGTGGGAGATATCGACCGGGGTGGTGTGTTTGCCCAGTTGTATGGCACGGTAGCATTGTTAGCGCCCGAGGAGCGAAAACGTATTGTTGGAACGGTTATTAATAAATTTCGCGGCGATGTGGAACTTTTAAGGCCCGGTTTGTCTATGCTGGAAGAAAAAACAGGTGTGCCGGTGCTCGGGGTGGTACCATATACACAGGTTGACATTGACGATGAGGATAGTTTGTCTCCTCGTCTGGGACACACATATTCAAGCCGAGCGTTGGATATAGCGGTAATTCGGTTGCCACATATTTCAAATTTTACTGATTTTTCTCCGCTGGAAATGAATCCAGCTTTGGGAGTGCGTTATGTAGAAAGCGTAAAAACCTTGGGAGCGCCGGATATGGTAATGCTTCCTGGGACAAAGAGTACGATGGCCGATTTAGCGTGGATGCGACAGAACGGTTTGGAGGCCGCGTTGAAAAAACTAGTGGCAAAGGGAATTCCTTTGATGGGAATTTGTGGAGGCTACCAGATGTTAGGTGAGCGCCTGGAAGATCCGGACGGTGTAGAACAGACCGGAGTAATGAGAGGAATGGGTCTTTTGCCGTGTGTCACTCGGTTTTCAAAGCAGAAAATACGTACCCGGGTGACCGCCCGTGTTTGTTCAGATCCGTTTAATGGTGCAGAACTAGAAGGATACGAAATTCATATGGGACACACCCAAAATGAAGGAGCCAGCCCATTTTGTTTGTTCCCGGATGGGACTCAAGAGGGGGCGGTGAAAGGATCTGTATTTGGAACTTATTTGCATGGGTTGTTTGATTCAGGAGAGCTTACTGAGAAAATGGCTGAATGGTTGCTCGATCGAAAGGGTGTTTCTTTTGCACATTCGGTTGTCCGCAATTACGCACGAGCAATACGATTTGTTGGCAGATGCAGTGCGCAGTTCTCTTGACATCCACGCATTGTATCAAGCAATGAAGATATAAATACATCAGAAAGGAGGCAAAAATGTGAACGAAAAGCACACATTGCCGGCAGATATTGAGCGGACCAGCATGAAAATCATTGAGAATGAGCTGCGACAACGTGGAATTGTATTGGATGTTCAAAATGCGGCAGTGGTTCGTCGTGTCATACATACGACAGCCGATTTCGACTATGCACAAAACTTGAAATTTACGCCCAATGCTGTCTCGTTGGGGGTCAAAGCGTTTTCCCAAGGAACAGATGTTGTGACCGATACCAATATGGCGCGTGCGGGAATTAGCAAGCCGAGCTTGAAAAAATTGGGCGGACAAGCATATTGTTTTATGGAAGATATAGATGTTGCGGCTGCCGCTCGAGAGCAAGGGACTACGCGGGCAGACGCGTCTATGCAGAAAGCGGCAGCTCAATATCCGAAGGCGATTCTGGCGATAGGAAATTCACCTACAGCATTATTACGGCTGGAGGCTTTGATCGACGCTGGCCTTCGTCCACCTTTGGTTATTGCGGTGCCGGTAGGTTTTGTAAATGTGGAAGAGAGTAAAGAACGCATTTTTTCCGTTTGTACAAAAAAGGAAATTCCGGTGATTGTGGCGATGGGGAGAAAGGGCGGAAGCAATGTGGCAGCGGCTATTTGCAATGCCCTTTTGTATACAGCGTGTGATGCCTTGGATCCAGCTCAACGTGGGTGGCAAGGTTAATTTTGATAGGAAAGGAATCAGACCAATGAAGAAAATGCTTTTTCCATTGTTTATGGCGATTGTCGTTGTGTTTACCGCCTGCACTCCATCCGTAAACAGCGAACCTTCCAGTTCGACGGCAGAAAATAGTACGCAGACGGCGGTTACTTTTACCGATGCACTGGGACGGACCGTTACTGTGGATTCACCAAAACGCGTAGCGACACTCATTGGAAGTTTTGCCGATGTTTGGTGTTTGGCAGGCGGAAAAGATACGCTGGTGGCTTCTGCAGATGACACTTGGACACAGTTTGATTTGGACCTTCCGGAATCCGTAGTGAATTTGGGTGGTGTCAGCGAACCAAGTGCAGAAACTCTTCTGGCAGCACAGCCGGATTTTGTAATTGGAAGCACAAAGACAGAAGCAGATGTAGAACTGATGTCTGTGATGGAAAATGCAGGAATTCCAATTGCTTATTTTGATGTGAGCAGCTTTTCTGATTATTTGGATATGCTGGACATTTGCACCCAGATCACAGGCTGTTCTGAACGATACGAAGAATACGGACTCAAAGTGCAGGAACAGGTGGATGCGGCCATTGCCAGTTCCCAAGGTAAACAGGGACCAACAGTACTGTATTTGCGTGCTACGGGTAGCAGTTGTAAAGTGAAAAACAGCCAGAATACCGTACTTGGAGAAATGTTGGCAGATTTGGGCTGTACCAATATTGCAGATGGGGACGATGCTTTGTTAGAGAATCTTTCCATGGAAGCGATTTTGCAGGCAGATCCGGAGTGTATTTTTATTGTTTTGCAAGGCAGTAATCAGGAAAAGGCCCGGCAAACATTGGAAAAAGCCGTTCTTTCAAATCCAGCGTGGCAACAATTGCGTGCAGTGCAGAATGAAAAGTGTTATTATATGGATCAGCAGCTTTATAATGTGAAACCGAACGCACGCTGGGGTGAGGCATATGAGAATTTGGCGGAAATTTTATATGGGCAGGAATAAATCTTCAGATGTCACAAAGCGCTTTTTTCTCTTGACGCTGGCAGTGATTGGGGCCACGTTGTTGAGCCTTTGTTTAGGGGCAGCTTCACTTTCTATCGGAGAACTTTTTTCTATTCTGCAAGGGAAAGGCGAGGCAACGGCATCCTCCATTCTTTTGTATGTTCGCATACCGCGCACGGTGGGATGTCTTTTAGCTGGTGCGGCCTTGGCCGTTTCGGGTGCAATGATTCAGACGGTGCTAGCCAATCCTTTGGCTGCGCCAAACATTATTGGCGTTAATTCCGGTGCGGGACTGGGGGTAGCTATTTGCTGTGCCCTATTCCCGACGGCTGTAAATATTGTTCCTGCCGCGGCTTTTTTGGGAGCTTTTGCGGGGGTACTGTTGGTGCTTTTTATTGCGGAAAAGGCAGGCGCGTCCCGCATCACATTGGTGTTAGCGGGTATGGCTATTTCCGGTATGTTTAGCGCGGGAATCGATGCGGTTCTTACAATTGTCCCTGACTCTCTGATAGGATATTCGGACTTTCGAATTGGCGGTATGGCCAACGTGTCTATGGAACGCGTTGTATCGGCAGCCGGCTTGATCATTATTTGTCTGGTACTGTCTTTTGTTCTTGGCAATGAGATGGATGTATTGGCACTGGGGTCTGACACAGCGCAGAGTCTCGGTTTGCGCGTTCGTCGTGTGAGAGTACTCCTTTTGGCATTGGCTGCGGCTTTGGCTGGTGCGGCGGTAAGCTTTGCGGGACTTTTAGGGTTTGTTGGCCTGGTAGTTCCCCATATGGTACGCCGTATGGTAGGCAGCACAAGTCGCAGGCTGATTGCCGGATGTGCATTGGGTGGCGCTGCGGTTTTAACACTGTGCGATGTGGGGGCGCGGGTATTGTTTGCGCCATACGAATTGCCGGTGGGAATCGTTTTGTCTCTTGCGGGCGGCCCATTTTTCCTCTGGCTGTTGTTTCAAAGAAAGGAGGCACATCCATGATCGAATTGATCGAACTGGATGCGGGATATCGTGGGAGAGCGGTGCTCCAAAAAGTAAATCTCAGTTTTCCAGAGGGATATGTAACTGTTTTGCTGGGCCCAAACGGATGTGGAAAAAGTACTCTTTTAAAAACAGCACTCGGATTGTTGCCCTCATTGGGCGGTGAGATAAAATACGATGGGACGCCGCTGTCAACGCTGACACCGGTGGAGATTGCCCGCCGAGCGGCTTACATGGCGCAAAGCCGAGGAGTCCCCAGTATTGAAGTGGAGCGAATGGTGCTTCATGGCCGGTTCCCTTATTTGTCGTTCCCACGGAGATATCGAAAGAGCGATTACGAAGTTGTGCACAGCGCACTGGAACAGGCAGATGCGCTGGAATTGATAGGCTCACGGATGGAAGAACTGAGCGGCGGTCAGCGGCAAAAGGTTTACCTTGCCATGGCGCTTGCACAGCAGACCAATGCAATTTTTATGGATGAGCCTACAACTTGGCTGGATGTACGTCATCAAATCGAAGTAATGCGTACTGCTCGCAGCTTGGCACAAGCAGGAAAAGCCGTCGTACTGGTAAGTCATGACCTTTGCCTTGCATTGCGAACGGCAGACAGAGTTGCACTTTTGGCGGATGGAAAACTCGTTCAGCTAGCAACGCCGGATGAGATTTACAAAAGCGGTGTTTTGGATACGATTTTTGGAGTACATGTTGGGCGTGTTTCAGTAGATGGAGAGTGGCAGTATTTTTGCGGATGAAAGAGGGGATTGGTATGGAAAAAAGAGGCCAGGTATATCTGGTGGGCGCTGGTTGCGGCAGTGCGGATTTAATCACTTTGCGAGGTCTGCGGTTGCTTCAGACTTGTGATGCGGTGGTATATGATGATTTGATTGATTTGTCCTTGCTGGAATATGCCCCATCCGCGGAACTTTACGCAGCCGGAAAACGTTGTGGAAAGCATTCGATGCCTCAGCCGGAAATCAATGCCCTGCTGATACGCCTTGGAAACGAAGGAAAAACAGTAGTGCGTTTGAAAGGCGGAGATCCCTTTGTATTCGGCCGGGGCGGAGAAGAATTTTTAGCTCTGCAAGAGGAGGGAATCCCTTGCGAAGTGGTTCCGGGAATTTCTTCGTGCATTGCTGTTCCGCAAGCAGCCGGAATTCCGGTGACCCATCGTGGCCTCAGCCGTAGTTTTCATGTAATCACTGGACACACGGCACAAAAAGGAGATGCGCTGCCTGAGTCGATAGATACATTGGCAGCATTGCAGGGGACGCTTGTCTTTTTAATGGGTTTAAATCAATTGGAGAACATTACATCACGCTTGATAAAAGCAGGACGTTCAGTCGATACTCCTGCCGCGGTGATTTCAGGCGGCAATTCTCCACATCCGGCCACTGTGCACGGTACGCTGGAAAATATCGTTGAAAGAACACAGCAAGCAAAGATGCAGGCTCCTGCAGTAATTGTAATCGGGGATACTGCTGCATTGAAATTTTGTGATGTAGACAATCGACCATTGAAGCAGGTTCGAGTGGGACTGGTGGGAACTTCTGCGTTCACCACCCGGTTGGCCGAGAAGCTTTCTCTGCTGGGGGCACATCCGGTGTCACTCATGACGGGGCGTATAGAACCTCTGATGCAGGAAATCGAAGTTGATCTTTTGACAGAAAAGGCGTGTTGGATAGTGTTGACCAGCCGAAATGGGGTAAAATGCTTTTTTGATTGTCTTCAAAAAAGCAAAATTGATTTGCGCCGTTTGCATCAGTGCCGGTTTGCGGCGATTGGTCCTGCTACAGAGCAGGCATTGTGGGAAAGGGGAATCAAAGCGGATTTGGTAGCGCATCCCGCAACAGGCCAAGCGTTGGCATCGCAGTTGGCTGAGCAGGCAAGCAAAGAAGAAAAAATCTTTTTGTTTCGATCTGCCAGCAGCAGTCCGCAGGTACGCGATATTTTGGAACAGCAAGGATTTGAAGTCAGTGAATATCGTTTGTATCGCACAGTATTTACTGCCAATCAGCGAGAGTGTGAGGTGGATTATTTGGCATTTGCCAGTGCGGAGGGAGTTAGAGCGTGGTTCTCAACGTGTGGTGCGCCGAGAAAAGAAACCACGTGTGTATGCATTGGTCCGGTGACGGCTGCAGCATTGTCAGAATTATCGGATCAGCCTTTTCTGATGGCCGATGACATTTCTGCAAGCGGAGTGGCAGCGTGCATTTTGCAGGCGCATAAGACTTGCAAAACCGGGCAGGTCCTGTATAATGAATAAAGAATAAATCGTTGGAGTGAGTATATGAAAATCATGGCCGTTGATTACGGGGATGCACGCACAGGGTTGGCCGTGTGTGACCGCACGGAGTTTCTGGCAAGCCCGGTAGGAACGATAGAAGAAAAAAGTTTTGCAAAGGTAGCAGAAAAAATCGTCTATGCCAGTCGGGAATTTGAAGCAGGGATGATTGTAATTGGTCTGCCACGGAATATGGATGGCAGCGAGGGACCTCGTGCGCAGAAATGCCGTAAGTTGGCGGATACATTGAAAGCCATTGTTCCCATTCCTGTGGAGTTATGGGATGAGCGCAGTACAACGGTTACGGCTGCCAGTATTTTAACGGAGAACGGCACGTTTGGAAAAAAACGCAAACAGGTGTTGGATTCTGTTGCCGCCGTTGTGATATTAGAAAGTTATATGGCGTATCGGCATAATTTGCAAAAAAATCAGTCATAAAGGAAGAAAGCCCGAACATGTTTATTTCATGTCCGGGCTTTTTTATTTACTTTAATAAATTTAAAATCAGAGTAACGGCGTCGGCAATGTATGCGGCAAGCGGTTTTTCTGGAAGACCTGCAATCCAAGCTCCGCATTTGGAAACGGGAATCAGCACCTTTTGAGCACGGCTTTCGGCTACTGCGCAGGCAATGGCCGGACTGCATTCACCAAGCATGCTGTTGGCCATTACCAATCCAATAGGACCGGCGAGAATGTCTGCACGGGCAGCATTGACCAATGCAGCGTTTTCACCAGTAGCGCCCGCCGTAGCCCCAGCCTTTAACATAGCGCTGGTAGCCGTTGAATTGGTACCCACCGCAATGATTTCTTCCTGAATACCGGCCGCTCGCAGAGAGGTGATGAGAGCGCGTCCAAATCCGCCGCCTTGTCCGTCAATTACAACGATTCGTTTCATATTTTTGTCCTCACTTTACATCAGCGGCGCAAACAACCGCAGAAAAATTTGTGCTACCCATTTGTACAAAGGCGCATTTTGTGCTTCGCGCAAACTGACTTCATGGCATTGCGCCATGGTTTGCAA
Organism: uncultured Ruthenibacterium sp.; assembly: GCF_963558415.1. Taxonomy (NCBI): domain Bacteria; kingdom Bacillati; phylum Bacillota; class Clostridia; order Eubacteriales; family Oscillospiraceae; genus Ruthenibacterium; species uncultured Ruthenibacterium sp. The sequence goes on from NZ_CAUWGY010000040.1 coordinate 9,286, forward strand.
AAAGTCTTCTTTGACATCATGTGGGATGTGTCCGCCGTAGAATGCGCAACAATTTTCAAAGTGTAGATATAAACTTCGATAATCCATGTTGGCGCTTCCGACAATGGCCAATTTGTCATCGCTTAAATACATTTTGGCATGAATAAAGCCGGGAGTGTATTCATAAATTCGTACGCCCGCTTTCAAGAGTGTGGCATAATAACTTTGAGTGACATAATAAACGTACCATTTATCCGGGATGCCTGGTGTAATGATGCGAATGTCAATGCCGCTTTTGGCAGCAAGACATAGAGAAGTAACCATTTCGTTGTCCAAAATCAGATAAGGTGTAGTCAGATATACATAATCTTTTGCTTGCTGTAAAACATTCAGATAAGCGTTTTCCGAAATGTTTTCTCCATCCAGAGGAGAGTCGCAGTAAGGTTGTACAAAACCTTCTTCGTTTATAAAACGGTTGCACGGAAGATAGTCTTTGAAGTTGGTGTCTGTTCCAGCTACAAAGTCCCACATTCGCAAAAATGTCAAGGATAGAGAATAGACCGCTGGTCCTTTCAGCATAAAAGCTGTATCTTTCCAATATCCAAACCGCTGTTTGCGATTGATGTATTCGTCAGCAAAATTCAATCCACCAGAAAACCCGATCTCTCCGTCAATCACCGCAATTTTTCGGTGGTCCCGGTTATTGAGCATCTTATAGTCTGTGAGATGCCACGAGAAGTGCAGCGCATTAAAAGAATAGCATTTAATGCCAAAGGCCCGCAGTTGTTCGTCATAATCGAGAGGAAGGGTAAACATGCTGCCTACACCGTCGTAGATGATTCGAATATCCAGCCCTTGACGTGCTTTCTCTTTTAAAATGGAAAGCGTTTGATTCCACATTTCGCCTTCCTCAATGATAAAATACTCCATAAACACGGAACGGCGCGCCTTTTTTAATTCTTGTATGAAAACAGGAAAAAAATCTTCTCCTGTGGGGAAATAGCGGCTTTGAGTCGCTTGATAAACTGGAGAGGCCGCGTATGTGGACAGATAGTCTACACAACGCTCAAGTCCTCGGTCAAACTGCTTTAATGCGCGCGTGGCCTGGCTGTCTGGATGAATGGCTGCCGCCGCTTTGTGCTCAATATCGACAAATTGAGCCGCCTTTTTAGGTCGAATGCCGCGGGAACCCAGAAGCATGTAAAAGACGGCTCCCGAGAGTGGCATGGCGATAATCAGCAACAGCCACATGAGTTTGTATGCCGGGTTGATATCGGCGTATTCTAAAATGGGGAGCATGACCAAAACGCTCAAAATTGTTAACAACAGATAAACGACCGATCCTACGCGACTGAATTCCAGCAGTAGCCCCACCAAAAGAGTCAGTTGCAAAAGAATCAGTATCATAAAGAGAAATGTGCGTGAGGTCAAAAATTTTAAAAGCTTTTTCACAGAAAAATCCTTTCAAAAGTATGCATCAAGACGCAGAGGACTGTGCGTTGCCTGAGGTTGAAGAAGTATCAGAAGCGGGGTTGATTGCCCCGTAAGTGGTGATTGTAACACTGTTTAGTGTGATGTTTTCTAAAGGACGGCCATTTTCATCGCATTCCGCTTGGGCAATGGCATCCACTACATCCATTCCATCGTATACCTGTCCAAAAACAGTATCCTGTCCATCCAGGTATGGGGCACCGCCGGCGCTTTTGTATGTGTCCACAACTTCTTGACGGACACCAGCCTGTAAAAGCTCATCAGCGGTGTTTTTGTTTATGGAGTCCTCCGGAGTTTGAACAATGTAAAACTGGCTCAAATTCCCTACGGAGCCATCGGCAGCTCGTGCGAGTGCCACGGCTCCAGAGTAGTGATGCAGTTGATCACTCAGTTCGTTTGGATACGAGTTATTGTTCCAGATACTGGCGCCGCCACTCCCGGTTTGGGTGGCATCCCCCGTTTGAATGATGAAATCAGCGACTACTCGATGAAAAAGATTGCCGTTGTAATATCCCTGTTGCGCAAGCCCCACAAAATTTTCTACTGCCATAGGAGCGTATTCTGGAAATAAGACGATTGAAATATCCCCCATGCTGGTGGAAAGAATGGCTACTTGCGCGTCTGAAGAAGGTTCTGCAAACTGTGTTTCGCTGCTTTCAATCGCTTTTCGGCTACTGCCGGCAAAACCAGTCTGATCACTGCAGCCAGTCAGACCCAAAATGGTAGCTACGACGCATAACAATGAAAAAATACGTCTCAACAAATAAAGTCACCGTCCTTCGTAAAAAGGAATATTCTCTTTTAGTATAGCATATTTTATAGGATGGAAATAGAATTTGTGAAAGATTTTCACAAGCCATTTTTTGTGTTCATTGCTTGACGCAGACACTGTGATTAGGTAAAATAAGGACAAGGAAAAGATCTACGGCTTAGCCGTTAAAGGAGAAACAATGGAGAATCAGGAAGAATTGGATTATACCCCCGATTTGATTACTTTGCAGGACGAGGCCGGCGTAGAGCACGAATGCGAAGTGATTGATGTGGCCGATTACAATGGTGAACATTATTTGGCGGTTGTTCCTTATGTGGCCGATCCAGAAAAAATGCTGGAAGAGGATGCGCAGGTAGTTATTATGCGCACCGTGGAAGAAAACGGAGAAGAATTCCTCGATATTGTGGACGACGATGAAGAGTTGGCTGCTGTCAGCCAAGTATTTGCCGCACGTCTTGAGGAGTTATACGACATCGAGCTGTAAAAAGCTCATGGCAGTGCCAACTAGCCTGCCCTGTACGATTTGTTGTGCTCATATATAATCCTACTAACCAATTAACGGGAGCCCGGAGTCCTCAAGGGAATCGCAGACCTCCCGCCCGGTTTCGACCGTAAGCGGAGGAAGGGAGCGTGAAACTTGGGCAGGGCACCCACCTGCCATTACGGTAGGTTTTGGTGTGCACAGACGGCAGGGTGGGTTTGTTTTTATGATGCAAAATAACGATATAGTTGCAAAATTGTGTTTTGCGTGTAAAAAGACTACCATAAGTTTTAAACAGTAGGTTTTGGTATGAATGAAAAGATACCAGCCTACTGTTTTTTGGTACTGAAAGGTAGGATGGTGTCAAAAAAGAATGGTGTTTGAATAAGGCTTTTTTCACTTCACGAATTTTTGCTGTTTTTGACATATCAAAAGGAGAACAAATCATGACTGAAAAAATGGATATTATTAAGAAGGCGTACAACGCTGCTACGCATAATTTTGATGCGGCTGTAAATGCAAGCACTCCGATTCTGTGTGGTTGTTTCCATTGCAAGCGCATTTTCAAAAGTGACCGCATCGGCAGTACGGATTTCATAGAAGAAAAATCCGGTGGGAATACCGTCGTATGTCCTTTCTGTGGGATTGACTCCGTCATCGTTGAGTCTGATGACATTAAGGTCACCAAAGAGCTGGTCCTTGAACTCAACAACTACGCTTTCCATGAAGATGACGAATTCTCGGACGAAGTGACCATTTGCTTTTGAGGGCCTTTCAGATTTCCAATGCTGAAATCGGGTAACATTCGAGAATAAGAACAAAAAAGCGGGGCTGCTAAAACAGCCCCGCTTTGTGTATATTCTCATTTTAAATGTGCAATCAGTAACCAAGCGGTTCTTGTACGAGAATTACTTTGATACGCCCTGCATTGCGTTGAAACCGCTGAACCATATAAGTGCAGCAGATGCGCTCCGGACTGTGACAGTTTTCGCATTTACCAGTGGAAACACAAGGTGTTTTTCGCAAAAGGCGATTGGCGTTAGCGGGTGCGGCTACTGTTTCTAGGCGGTTTTGAGCCTCATTCAAATCTCGCACAAGCTTATTGGAACCAACGACAAGAATGACGCTGGAAGGGCCATAAGCGATGGCCGCAATTCGATTCCCGTTCCCATCTACATTGAAAATTTCTCCGGCTTCTGTAATGGCATTTGCTGAGGCAAGGTAACAGTCTGCGGAAAATGAGCGGCGTTGAATTTCCTCACGATCCACATCTGGTGCATAGCGGTCCCAAAATTGGTAATCTCCTTTGCGTAAAAACTCCAATACACCGCATTCATCCAGACTAACGCTACCGCCCGCCGCCACGGTAGCATTTAGGGGAATTAAATCTTTTAGCAGGGGAACGACTTCCTGCCGAGTTTTGACGCAGTAGCTTTTTATGTTGTTTTTTTCAAGAGCCTTTGCTACGCGCTCCATTCGCTTCCATACAATTTCTTCCAAATACGAGTCCATAAACAATCCCCTCCTTTTCCTTAGTATAACATAGAACTTCTTTTTCGTGACGAAAAATCTGCATGTTTATAAAAAAGAGCACCGCCAAAGATCAGGCGGTGCAGTGCATTTTAAAGATAAGAAAAAATCTGGTCCAGACCGTTTACCACCGGAAAACCGGTAGCTGCCAGAACGTCGGCAGGCTGATGCCCGCCAGAATACAACACACAACGTATCTCTAATGCCTGCGCAACTTCGCAGTCGTGCACACTATCTCCCACCATAAGCACCGTAGAAGGATCCGTATGATTCGCTTTCATCCAGGCAAGTCCAATGTCTACTTTGCTGTGAGCGTAAACGTTGTTTAAGCCCAAAAGAGCATCGAAATAAGAAGTCAGACCATAAAAATCGACTTGATTTTCAAGAGCGCTTTGCTCTGAAGCCGATAAAATAAACTGGTGAATCCCCATTTCACGCAAGCCTTTTAGAACGGATTCTGCTTCTGGCTGCAAAGGGCAGCTCTTACATTGAGAAGCATACAGTACTGCATATTCCTGTGCAAGTTGTGCATAAGGATGGCGGGAAAAATCAAATCCGGCATCTTGATAATACTGTTCAATGGGAAAACGGAACACCTTTCGGTAGGCATTGATATCCCCTACCGGAGAGTATCCATGTCGTTTTAACTGGTGATTCAGAAGTTCGCAGCACAGCGAAACATCATTCATCAATGTGCCGTTCCAATCCCATAAAACAGTTGTTGTTTTCATTTTGTGGCCTCTATCCAACCGCAAAGTTGCGGGGTTCTTTCAATTGTTTTTACCAGAAGAAGTCCCAGAATTCCACAACTCACAACTTCTCCTAAACCAACGGTTACCATATTGAATAATAAGACGGGAACGCTGGCGGTTTCCGGCATAAAGATATATGTAATCTCGGCACCAACAATCACAGCGTTAAATAAGATAGGGGGAAGGCAGGAAAGTACGGGAAGTCCTTTGAAGCGGATTCGCCGAAGTTGATAAGTACAAATTGCTGCCAAAAAGGTAGCAAGTGTCCCAAACAACATATCCCAAGGACTCATGCTAAACATATTGCTCAAAAAGCAACCGAGAGTAACCGCCCAGATGGCATCCGGTGTAAATACAGGAAGCAAAGTGAGCGCTTCGCTAACTCGGACCTGAATGGGTCCATAGGAAAATGGCTGAAGCACAAGACAAAGCACAACGTAAATGCCGGCAATCAGCGCGGCGCGGACAATTCGGGTAGTTTTCATAATTCACTTTCCGCCTCCCGTAAAACGGCGCACGAGAGACTTTGCGGCAAAATTTTAGCCCGCACGGTGCCGCCACGCCGTGGGGATGGTCCGCATGTTTTATGCGGAGGGCACAAAATGCTAAGTTGCCCTGCGGTCAAGACCGCTTTGACAGTATAGCACGTTTTTTTGCTTTATGCTATACTTTCACTGATTCTTGTAAAAAAGGGTGGAAATTTTGGATATAAAAACGTTGCGAATTGCATTTCCGCACACCATCCCAGTTTTGACCGGATATTTTTTTCTGGGATTTGCCTATGGCCTTCTTATGCACGGAGCAGGATATCCCTTTTGGTTGGCGGTATTATGCAGTTTGGTGGTGTACGCTGGAGCCGCTCAGTACGCTGCTGTTCCTCTTTTGGGTGTATTCGATCCGGCAGGAACATTTCTTTTGACGCTGATGCTAAATGCACGTCATATATTTTATGGTTTGTCTATGTTGGAAAAGTATCGGAATACAGGAAAAATAAAATCATATTTGATTTTTTCGCTGACGGATGAGACGTATTCTATTTTGGTATCTGTGCAGCCGCCAAAAGGTGTGGACACACGTCGATTTTATTTGGCGGTATCTGCACTCAATCAGATTTATTGGGTGGTGGCCACTGCGGCTGGAGCATTGCTTGGAGCTGCAATGCCTTTTGATACAACCGGTGTAGAGTTTGTGATGACAGCGTTATTTGTGACTCTATTTGTGGAACAATGGCTTCAAACAAAGCAGCACCGACCGGCGCTGATTGGCCTTGGAAGCTCATTGATATGTCTGTGGATATTCGGACAAAATTTCATCGTGCCGGCGATGGTACTCATCACCGTGCTTTTGCTGTCCCAGCAAAGTCGATTGGAAAGAGAGGGAACAGCATGAGTGCAACATTGACGCAGCAAGTTGTTTTGGTGGCCGTGCTGGCGGTGGCAACTGCGCTTACACGTTTTCTCCCGTTTTGGCTGTTTCCAGCAGGAAAACCAATTCCCCGAGTGATTTCCTATCTTGGAAAAACACTACCGGGCGCGGTCATGGGGCTTTTGGTGATTTACTGCCTGAAAGATGTGCAATGGACAGCGCCGTCACATGGAGCGCCGGAGCTTTTGGCCGTAATTGCGGTGGTGTTATTACATTGGTATAAGCGCAATACACTCTTGTCCATCGGCGGGGGAACGGTGCTCTACATGGTTTTGGTGCAGTGGATTTTTACATAGAAAAAGAGGCGCTCAATCAGCGCCTCTTTTTCTATGCGGTTGTCAGGATTTGCTGAGCCAGATTCAAAACTTCCTGGGCGCTGGCCTGATAGCCTAGGTATTGCACAAACAAAATGCGTCGCCCCTTACAAACACAGAGTTCCACCATCCCGTGCCGGCTGTCGTCTATCAATGCATAATCAAGGCCCGATACCTCGATGGGGGTAAGGGTTCCCAGAGACCAGTATTTGGACATGGCCTGCGTCACCAAACTGGGATCCAAGGGTCCGGAGAGTCGTAAGTAATGCTGAAAAAGCCAGGGGGAGTTTCCGTCACCGTCGCTGAGCTGCGTATTGTCCAACTGCAAAGAAGCTATAGGAATGTTTATTACGTCGGTTTGGCCGCTTTCTACTCCTAATTTGCTGCGTCCTTGAAAAATGGTAACATCCGGCTCCAGTTGTTCTAAATGCAACAAATACTGTCCATCTGGTTCTTGTCCCAAGGGAACGGATCTTGGCATTAGGCAAAAGAGTGTCATCCCAAGCGCCAAAAAAACACCGATATAGACAGCGGACATACTGTGCTGCAAAATGAGAAAACGCTTTAGAGAAGGGGAGCGAACATTCTCGCTTCGGATTTGACGCAAATAACGTGAAAATCCGTACAAAGCGATTGCGGCGTGATTTACCTTTAGAATGATTAACAAAAGCAGCAGAAGCGGAAGTACAAAACCGCATTGAGCAAAAAACAATGCGACAGTTTCTGCTGCGGTCAAGTCGTCATGAAAACCGCGCATAACAAAAAAATTGAACCAAGCGAGCAGACACCAAAAGATGACCTCTAAGGCGGTCCACAGCAATTCACTGCGCAAACTTTTTTTTACAGGAACCAGTGTTTGGCTTTGCCATTGAGGATCTGTGTGAAGTTCGACAGCGGTCTCGGGAGCACAATACAGATGAAAATAATCGGCTTTACATACGAATTTCCATCCGCAACTTTCATAAAATTGGCGCTGAGCCTCTTCTGGTTCGCTGTTTCGTCTGTGGGCTGCATCCAGACGGTATATAAGATTCGAAGGAGTGCCTTTGGAAAACCGAGTCAACCACGTCCCGTATTTGTCTATCAATAGGCCGCGACGCGCCATAGCGGAGTAGTATTCTTGTTGTTGTACAACCGCCCAACCCGGCAAAGAGAATCGATAAAGATGATTCATAAACATTCCACCTGCGCTTTCCTTCCGTCGTCAACCAATGTTTGCAGCCGCTGGTATTCTTGTTTCAAGGCATCGCGCCCAAGATCTGTCAAAGAGTATGTTTTTCGGCGTTCATCCTGCTGTTCCAATCTAATATATCCTTCTTTTTCCATTTTCCCCAAAAGTCCATATAAAGTGCCCGGTCCCATGGAGATTCGGCCCATGCTTACCTCACTAACTCGTTGCATCAATCGGTATCCATGCGCAGGATGGATAAGTGAAAGAAGAAGATAGTACATGGCTTCGGTCATAGGTGTATTTTGAGACATAGCAAATTCTCCCGCACTATATCGTGATGCGATATACTCTTTAATTTCATTATAAAAAATGTGATAAACCCTGTCAATTAGAAAAGATGAGTACTTGGATACACATGTGAAAAAATTCCAAATCCTGCAAATTGGTTGAATCCCATGATGGACTTATATTATAATGAAACCAATCGTGGCACTTTTAGGTGCTTTTTGTAAAAGCAAAGGTAATTACACACAGGAGGATCCATTGTGAAGTTATTTGGAAAACGTTTTTGGGCGAGTGCGCTGAGCGTGTTGATGATGATTTCAATCATCCCCGTACAAGCATTTGCTGTAGACGATTCGACCGCAGTCTCTTCTTCGGTGGCGTCGCAGAGCGTCGCGTCTTCCGAAAATGTGGAGATCGAGCAGCCGGAATCGAATCTTTCGGAGCAGACGTCTCCGGAAGTTTCAATTGGCTTAACAGGTATCAGTTTGAATCAAACACAAGTAAGTGTACAAGAAGGCGAGCTTGTTCAACTGACGATTACGTATGAGCCGGAGAATGTGACAGGAATCAGTGCACCGGTTTGGTCCAGCAGTACGCCAGAAGTGGCATCTGTGGATGAGAACGGTGTAGTGAGTGCATTGGCACAGGGAACGACAACGATTACGGCAACGGTGGACGGCTTTTCCTCTTCTTGCCAAGTGACCGTAGAGTCTTTGCCGGAATTTGTGGTGGAAAATGGTGTTTTGATTGCATACAATGGTTCGGCATCCGAGATGGTTGTTCCGGACGGTGTGGTCGAAATTGCTGATGAATTTTTGAAAGATAATGAAACGTTAGAAAAATTAATTTTGCCGGACGGGCTTGTAAAAATTGGCGCGAAGGCTTTTTCCGGCTGCAAAAATTTAAAAGAAATTCAATTTCCTAACACACTAGAAGAGATCGGTGATGAGGCTTTTTCGGGCTGCCAGCAATTGAGTGCGGCAGAACTGAGCGAAAAGGTAAGCGTAATTGGAACAGGTGTTTTCCAGAATTGCGCGGAGAACTTTGTGCTGACTGCACCGGATGGAAGTGCGGCCGCAGCATATGCACAGGAAAATGGATTGGGCGAAGATCTGGTGAAGCCAGAGGACCCCTCCTCTATGGATGATACTGTACCCTCTCAGAGCGCGAATGCTTCTTCTCAGGAGAATGCGTCTTCGCAAGCAGGTGGCTCGGAAGAACAGGATATTTTGAATGTGCCTCAAGACGGATGGTACACTGATGCCGATGGGAATACATATTATTATGTCGGCGGAGTACCAGTAAAAGGAATTTTGATGATTGGTGATAAGGGTTATGGCTTTTCATCAGAAGGAATCAAAGTAGAGAGCGGCTGGATAAGCTGGAACGGGAAGTACTACTGGGCGCAGGCAAGTAAGGACGGAGAGCTGGCTCGCGATGAAG
>NZ_CAUWGY010000041.1:0-18883 GCF_963558415.1 uncultured Ruthenibacterium sp.
GGTGATCAATTCGTTTAGTATGGTTTTTAGCATTGTCGTCATGGTTTTGCTTTTGTTGTTTTTGCCATTGCCTGTGCGAGGGTAAAAGAGTCTTGCAGAGTATTAAGAGCAAAAGGGGGTTCTTGTATGAAAAAACGTGTAGGAATTTTGACATCGGGGGGCGATTGCCCGGGCTTGAACGCGACAATCCGAGGAGCGGCGAAAGCTCTCTATCAGCGCTTTGGAGACGATGTCGAAATCATTGGAATTTCCAACGGATACGCCGGTTTGATTTCCGGAGAATGGCGTGTGATGGAGTCACATGAATTTTCAGGAATTCTGACGGTGGGCGGAACTATTTTAGGAACCAAACGTACTCCGTTCAAGATGATGAAGGTGGTCGAGGAAGATCAGATTGATAAAGTAGCGGCCATGAAAAAGACATATAAAGAGGCAAAGTTGGATTGTCTGCTTTGTTTGGGCGGAAACGGAACGCATAAAACTGCCAATCTTTTAAGTGAAGAAGGTCTGAACATCATTGGACTGCCGAAAACCATTGACAATGATATTTACGGTACAGACGTCACTTTCGGATTTCATACGGCAGTAGATATTGCTACGGAAGTGATTGATCGAATTCACACAACGGCATCCAGTCATCGTCGGTGCATGGTGATTGAGTTGATGGGAAATAAAGCCGGATGGCTTACACTCTATTCCGGAATTGCTGGTGGTGCAGATATTATTTTGATTCCTGAGTTGCCATACAACATTGAAAATGTATGTGCTGCAATTCAGAAACGGAATGATCAGGGGAAGACTTTCTCCATTTTGGCGGTGGCTGAGGGCGTGTACGATGTGACAGAAGCCGGAATGAAGAAAAAAGAACGTGCCGCGCGTCGTGCCGAGCGCGGGGAGGTTACCGCAACCAATCGCATTGCTCGTCAAATTCAACAAATGACAGGTTTCGAAACGAGAGTATGTGTGCCTGGCCATATGCAAAGGGGTGGCAGTCCGTCCGCATATGATCGTGTTTTAGCAACGGAATTTGGCACACATGCGGCCAAATTGGTAGAGGCCGATCATTACGGTGTAGCTGTTGCTATGAAAAATAATATTGTAACTGAAAATCCTTTAAAAGATATTGCAGGAAAGACAAAATTGGTCCCAGAAACATGTGATATGCTGACAGTGGCACGTCGTATGGGAGTTTCTTTAGGCTGATAGAATAAAAAAGGAGGCGCGTTAAACGCGCCTCCTTTTTTTATGATTTTAAGAAGTTTTTTTTCAAGATTGATTCTTAGAGAGTTTTGTAGTAAAATAATAACAATTATAATGTGTTATTGCGCCATTTTACAGGAAATGATAATAAAGATTGGTGATTTTTTTGGTAACAAAGATTACAGAGTTTGCACAGCGATTTCGAAAGCAAATTTTGGTTGCATTCGACATTGTCGTTGTCATGTTTTCGTATATTTTGCCTTGGGTTATGATCAATGGACGTACTTCTTTTTCGGAGTATAACAGTTTGCTTGTGGCAAGTTGCTTTTTCTTTGTGTGCTGTTATGAAATTGTTTACGGGCTAATGGGAATGTATGACAGTTTGTGGCGGTATGCAGAAATTGTAGAATTTTTCCGTTTATGCCTAGCTTCGGGAATTGCGGTGTGTATTTTTGTAATAGGTACGTTGTTGATGTTTACAGAGCGTCGTGTGCCTATTTCAATTTATTTCTTAAGTGCCTTGTTTGCATCTTCACTTACCCTTTATTCCCGTTTGACTTATCGAATGTATCGTAATACGACCTTGAGCAAGCGAAAAAAGTCACGCAGGCGTACCTTAATGATTGGCGCGGGGGATGCAGCTTCTACCTTGTTGCATGAGGTGTTTAAAAACAAGTCACCTGATATGAACATTATTTGCTGCGTAGATGACGCGCCCGAAAAAGTTGGTCGTTCCATTATGGGCGTACGAATTATGGGCACCACAGAAGACATTCCGGAATTGGTAGATAGATGTGAAATTGAGACGATTCTTCTGGCCATTCCTACGGTAGATGAGGCGAACAAAAAACGAATTTTAAGTATCTGTAATAAAACAAAGTGCAATGTGCGTATTTTGCCGGACATTGTTAAAATGATTAAGGATGGCAAAGACTTTTTGTCTCGAGTTCGCGATGTACGTGTAGAGGATGTTTTGGGGCGAGACGAAATTGAGCTAACGGATCTTTCCAGCTCTTTGACAAAGGGAAAAGTTGTGTTGGTAACAGGCGGAGGAGGTTCTATTGGTTCAGAACTTTGTCGCCAGATTGCTTCATGTGAACCAAAGCAACTTATTATTTTGGATATTTATGAGAATAGCGCTTATTCTATTCAGCAAGAGCTGCGGCGCAATTATGGGGACAAGCTGAACTTGGAAGTCTGTATTGCCTCTGTACGTGACTCCAAAAAGATAGATGCCTTATTTGAACGTTACCATCCCAATGTGGTGTTCCATGCGGCTGCGCACAAGCACGTACCTCTTATGGAAGATGCTCCGGAAGAGGCTGTCAAAAACAATGTGTTTGGCACGTATAATGTGGCACTTTGTGCGGAAAAATATGGGGCGGAGAGATTTGTTTTGATTTCTACGGACAAAGCAGTTAACCCAACAAATGTGATGGGTGCAACGAAACGTTTATGCGAAATGATTGTGCAGGCTTTGGCCCAGAAGAGCAAGACAAAGTTTGTAGCAGTGCGTTTCGGAAACGTTTTAGGCTCCAATGGATCGGTACTTCCGCTTTTTAAAGAGCAGATTGCTGCGGGCGGGCCGTTGACAGTAACGCACCCGGATATTGTCCGCTATTTTATGACAATTCCTGAGGCAGTGCGTCTTGTTCTAGAGGCTGGTGCTATGGGTAACGGTGGAGATATCTTTGTTTTGGATATGGGAAATCCGGTAAAAATTTTGGATTTGGCGGAAAATCTTATAAAACTTTCCGGTTTTATTCCTTATAAAGATATAGAAATTAAGTTTACAGGTTTGCGTCCGGGAGAAAAGCTTTATGAAGAGCTTTTGATGGACGAAGAGGGGTTGCGAAAAACTGACAATAAAAAAATCTTTGTGGGATCTCCATTGAAACTAAACAAAGATACTTTCTTTGACCATTTAGCAACCTTAAAGCAGATTGCTTATTCAAACAACAGTGAAAATTTGGTGCAGGCATTGATTGATTTGGTACCGACATTTCACCATGAAGAGCATCGTTATCAGTAGAGGGGGAGCCTGATGTATCAAAGAGGAATTAAGCGTTGCTTAGACTTCCTTTTATCCTTATGTGGAATTATTGTACTGTCGCCAGTTTTTCTGCTTATTTCGCTTTGGATTAAATTGGATTCAAAAGGGCCGATTTTGTTTCGGCAAAAGCGTGTGGGAAAAGACAAAAATCTTTTTTCTATTTTGAAATTTCGCACCATGTATACGGATACGCCGAAAGATGTTCCGACCCATCTTCTTAAGAATCCAGACGCAATGATTACACGCAGTGGGCATTTTTTGAGAAAAACGAGTTTGGATGAGTTGCCTCAACTTTTTAATATTTTGTGTGGTCAGATGAGCATTATAGGACCTAGGCCGGCTCTTTGGAATCAAGATGATTTGATTGCTGAGCGCGATAAATATGGCGCCAATGCTTTGGTGCCGGGATTGACAGGTTATGCTCAAATCAATGGCAGAGATGAGCTTCCTATTCCGGTTAAGGCTGAATTAGATGGATACTATGCGAAAAACATATGTTTCCTTCTGGATGTAAAAATCTTTTTCAAAACAGTCACCAATGTGCTGCGCGGAGATGGTGTGGTGGAAGGTGGCACACAGGGAAAATAAAAAAACAGGCTATCCAGAGATAGCCTGTTTTTTTATTTGAATTAGGTGTTGTCCTGAGTCAGATTTTTCAAAACTTGTGCATACAGCACATCTCCGTTTTCGACAAATCGATCTCGCGCTAACATCGCACTCAAATGATCCGGCATATATAGAGAAAGCTGAAACATCTCGCGTTCACGGTCGACAATCCGGCATTGGACTGTGTATCCATCACCGCAAGGAATAATTTCTGTTTGATGCTGCGCACTTTTTTGAGCAAATAATTGAGCGCGCACAACAGCCCGTGTTGCAGCTTCGCGAACGCTACGAGGTACATCACTAGCCAAGGTGTTGGCAACGTCCTCTCCGGCCGGGAGAATGGTATAATGCTCGTTTTCGTAACAAATCAGCCCTTGCGTACAAAGTGCTGAAAGATTGGATGCCAGTTCAAAATAATTGACCAATTCTTCACTTAGCAATGCATTTTCCAATTCGCTTTTTGAAAGAGGAGAGGTAGCATTTTTGATTAGATAGCACAATAAAATGCGTATTTCAGTAGATGTAGTAAGACCGCCGGGGCGAACACCAGCAGTAAACGCATTGTTGGCCATAATTTCCCTCCCATTTCTTTTTTCTTTATCATACCCCATTCCGTAAAAAAAGTAAACAAAAGAATAAACGTTATTCTGTTGGAGCGTCAAAAATGGTTTCAATTTTGTGATTGTTGTCAGGGTAGGAATATTGCCAGGAAGAAAGATGTTTTCCATCATAGAAATAGGAGAGGGGAAGACGAACCTCACTGTTTTCAAGACAAGATAAGACAACGAGCTTTATTTTCATACGAGGAGGCAATATACTTTTGATATACACGCTGACCACTTGACCGCGTTGAAGCTCCGTATTGGGTTCAGCAAGCCCTACAAGATTGGGTGCCAATTCAATAAATACACCATAATCTTCACAGCTTCGCACGATTCCGATGACGGCTTCTCCTGCAGAAAATTGTGAGGCATTTTCAATCCAAGTGCCAAGGAGTTCTTTAAGGCTGAGAATCAAACGTCCTTCCTCATCTCGCCCTTTTAAAATACAGCGGATATCCTGTCCTACTTGTATACGATCAGCAGGGCTAGAGATGCGCGAGACGGATAAACAATCAATTGGTAGCAAGGCGCTGATTCCACATCCAACGTCGCAAAAGGCTCCAAATGGTTCGATATGTGTTACGCGGCAAGAAAGAATATCGCCGGGAATTAAATGGTCTAAATATCGCTGCTTGCAGCGTTGCTGCGATTTGGCGCGTGAAAGAATTGCCACTACTTTGCCGTCATTTTCCTGGCGAAGTTCAGTAACCATGAAACAAACAGAGCGTCCTACTCGTGTTAAAAGTGCAATGTCACGGACTTTCCCTTCACGAACGCCATCTGCACATTCTTCATAGGGCATGATTGCAGGAATGTTTCCAAGGGCAAAATGCAGTGCACGATCCGCGCCGAAGGCAAGTGCGCGACTCTCCAGAATGGTTTCATCCTGAATGTATTGCTGCAATTTTTCCAGGGTATAAGTATGGGGATATTCCCGGATGCCTTCTGCGTAAAAATCCATATAACAGGCCGCCTTTCAACTTGCTTTTTCCCGTATCCGGGCTGCTAAAAAATATATGAGGTAGCTGCATCTTTTATGAAAAAGTTTTGATGCCAGAGATAGACCGCCGCCTTTTTCTTGCGCGGAATTTGTTTTTGAGGTATAATAAAAAATCGCCCGAGTGAAGTCTTTCGATGAAAACAGGAGAACTTTTCGATGGATGTACAGGTGAATGATCATATTTTTACGAAAAAGCCGCACCCATGTGGAAACAGTGAATTTTTGGTGCTACGAGTGGGAATGGATTTTAAAATTCACTGTATAAAATGCGGGCGTGAGGTCATGATTCCAAGAAATAAAATTGAAAAAAACATCAAAAAAATTGTGCGAAACGGTGCTCCGCTTTAGCTAGTGAAGGATATGGATTGAGAAATAGCAAGAGAAGGAGAATCGTGCATGCTGGAAAAATTAGATGCAATTCAGAATCGGTATGATGAGATTGGAAGGCAACTTCAAGAACCGGCCGTTGTCAGAAATGGAAGTCAATATGCCGAACTGATGAAAGAGTATAAAAAGCTCACCCCTTTGATGGAGGTGTATGAACAGTATAAGACGGTTCAAAACGCTTGTTTACAGGCGCGGGAATTGCTGGATGAAAGCGGAATTGAACCGGATTTAAAAGAGTTGGCACAACAGGAATGGGAAGAAAATAAAGAGAAACTGGAAGTATTAGAAGAACAATTAAAAATTCTGCTCTTACCAAAGGATGACAATGATGACCGAAGCGTAATTGTGGAAATCCGCGGCGGCGCAGGTGGAGAGGAAGCTGCGTTATTTGCACACAGTTTGCATAGAATGTATAATATGTATGCTGAAAGCAGAGGCTGGAAAACAGAAGTTCTTAGTATCAACCAGACAGAGTTGGGTGGAGAAAAGGAAGTTAGCTTTTTAGTAGAAGGCGAAGGGGCGTACAGTCGGCTGAAATTTGAGAGCGGTGTGCATCGAGTGCAGAGAGTTCCGGAGACAGAGACGCAGGGACGCGTTCATACTTCTACGGTTACAGTAGCGGTGCTGCCCGAAGCGGAAGACGTGGAAGTGGAAATCAATCCGGCGGATTTGAAAATTGATACGTTTCGGTCTTCTGGTGCAGGTGGACAACATATTAATAAAACCTCTTCGGCCATTCGTGTGACCCATTTGCCCACTGGAATGGTAGTTGAGTGTCAGGATGAGCGCAGTCAGTATAAAAACAAGGACAAGGCTTTAAAAGTACTGCGCAGTCGTTTGTTGGCGCAAAAGCAGGCAGAGTATGATGCTGAATATGCAGCTCAGAGAAAAAGTCAGGTGGGAACAGGGGATCGTTCCGAGAGAATTCGTACTTACAATTTTCCTCAGGGACGCCTTACAGATCACCGGATAGGTTTAACTTTATATAAGCTGGACGCGGTTATGAACGGAGATTTGGATGAGATTATTGAAGCTCTGGCCACGGCGGATCAGGCCGAAAAATTAAAGGCATCTTCAGGAGATGAATGATTTGAAAACGCAGTTATTGCAAGCGGATAAGAATGGAATCGAAAAAGCCGGTCAACTTTTAAAGCAGGGAGAGGTTGTTGGCATTCCAACAGAAACTGTATACGGACTGGCCGCTAGCAGCTTGGATGGACGAGCTGTGAAAAAGATTTTTGAAGCGAAAGGACGTCCGCAGGACAATCCTTTAATATCTCACATTTCTGACCTTTCCATGTTAGAGTTGGTTGTTCGTGACATTCCTCAGTCAGCGTATCAGTTGGCAAATGCTTTTTGGCCAGGCCCTCTTACGATTATTTTGCATCGCAGTTCACAGGTAGCGGATGAAGTTTGCGCAGGATTGGATACGGCGTCTGTAAGAATGCCCAGTCATCCGGTTGCTCAGGCGGTTATTCGTGCGGCTGGCGTCCCTCTTGCAGCGCCATCTGCCAATCTATCTGGAAGCCCAAGCCCTACCATTGCAAAAGATGTTTTGGAAGATATGGATGGGCGTATTCCGTTGATTTTGGATGGTGGAACTTGCCAGGTGGGAGTTGAATCTACAGTAGTTTCTTTAGTGGGAGAACAGCCCATGTTACTCCGCCCTGGATACATCACCAAAGAACAATTGGAAGAGGTCCTTGGCTGTCAGGTTCGTTTGGCGGATGCGGTTCTGCATCAGTTGAAGGCTGGAGAGAAGGCCGCTTCCCCGGGAATGAAATACAAGCATTATGCGCCCAAAGCGGATGTAACGATTCTCAAAGGTGATTTTTCTGCATATCGTTCTTATGTAGAAGCACATTACGAGGAAGGCGTTTTTTGCCTTTGCTTTTCAGATGAGGAAAAGTTACTTCCCTGTCCATGTGTGTGCTATGGCCATGAAACCGAACCAGCAGAGCAGGCGAATCGTTTGTTTTCGGCTTTGCGCGAGCTGGATGCACAAGGAGCGAGAGTTGTTTATGCGCGTTGTCCTCGTCAGGATGGAATTTCTTTGGCTGTATACAATCGTTTGTTAAGGGCGGCTGCTTTTCGGGTGGTTACATTATGAAGCCGTGGATTGTGGCATTGACGGGGCGTTCGGGATGCGGAAAAAGCACAGTATCGACTCACTATCGCAAACTGGGCTATACAGTTTTAGATTGCGATCTTGTTTCCCGAGAGATTGTGATGCCGGGAACCGCATGTTTGCAAAAACTTGTTTTAGCTTTTGGAAAAGAGATTCTCGACGAAAGTGGAGGTCTCAAGCGTCAAGAATTAGCCCGAAAAGCTTTTTCGTCGGAAAGTTCGACGCGTCTTCTCACATCGATTACGCATCCGGCAATCATCCAAAAATTGTTAGAGCAGGCACAGCGTTCTTTTGCAAGCGGGGCAAAAATTGTTTTTGCTGATGGGGCGGTTATTGTAGGCGAGTCTTTTCAACGTTATTGTGACCGTATCATTGTGGTGGATGCACCAGATGATTTATGTGTTGCACGGATTATGCAGCGAGATGGGATTGATTTCAATGCTGCAAAGCAACGTCTTGGGGCGCAGATGTCCCGTGATCAACTTTGTAAGGCGGCCGACTATGTGATTGGGAATCATGAAGATTTGAGTACTTTGCTACAACAGGCGGATAAAGTGTTGTATGCATTGCACGAGGAGAGAAATGAAGAAAGGCAGAACATTTAAATCCGTTTTTGGTTTGTTGTTGGCGGCGGCCCTTGTGATAGCGGTCGTTCCTTTTGCTGCGCATAAAGCGCGTATATCGCTGTATCCGAAAAAATATAGTTCCTATGTGAGCCAGTATGCGCAGGAATATGGAATCGATGAAAACTATGTTTATGCAATTATTCGAACGGAAAGTGGATTTGATTCTAAGGCAGAATCGGATGCGGGAGCAAGAGGTCTGATGCAGATTACGCAGGAGACTTTTGAATGGATCAAAACAAAGATTGCTCCGAGTGAGGAATTAGGATTTGACAGTTTGTATGATCCGCAGCGAAACATCCAATTCGGCACATATTTTTTGGCAGTGTGTTTGGAGCGTTACGATGGGGATTTAGCAACGGCAGCGGCGGCTTACCATAGTGGTATTGGAAAGGTGAACGAGCTTTTGACGCAAAGTGAATACTCCAGTGATGGACGGACATTGCATACCTTTCCGTATAGTCAGATGAGCAATTATGTGCACAAGGTTCAGAAAAATTATCAAGAGTATTGTGCATTGTATTCATAATGGATGTTAAAAGGAGTGTTTGAATATGGAAAAAGAAAAAACAGTCGGCCAAAAACTGGCGGAAAAAATTTTGTATGAGCCGAAGCATATTTGGGATGCAGTACCTGAGGCTCGAAAAGAGGCAATGGACTTTTGCGAGGACTATAAAACCTTTTTGAATGTAGCGAAAACGGAAAGAGAAGCAGTTTCTGAGATTGAGCGTCGTGCATGTGCGGCGGGGTATGTGCCTTTTGAAGTTGGGAAAATGTATGAGCCGGGCGCAAAAATTTACTTCAACAATCGCGAAAAATCCATTATTTGTGCAACCTTGGGACAGAAAAGTTTGGAGGAAGGTGCACATTTGATGATTGCACATATTGATTCTCCCAGACTCGATTTGAAACCCAATCCGCTGTATGAGGACAGTGAATTGGCGTTATTTAAAACGCATTATTATGGAGGAATTCGCAAATACCAATGGGGAGCAACTCCGTTGTCGTTGCATGGAGTTGTAGTGAAGTCCAATGGGGAAAAAGTGACTGTCTGCATTGGTGAAGAAGAAGGCGATCCCGTATTTTGCGTGACGGATTTGCTTCCGCACTTGGCGGCTGAACAGAGTAAACGCACTTTGGGTGAGGGCTTAAAGGGCGAAGAACTGAATATTGTTCTTGGGTCTCTTCCCTATGATGAGGAGGATGTAAAGGATCGGGTCAAACTCCAGATTATGAACCTTTTGTACGAAAAATATGGGTTTACTGAACGTGATTTCACCCGTGCAGAGCTGGAGGCTGTTCCGGCTTTCAAGGCGGTGGATGTAGGTTTGGACCGGAGCTTGATTGGATCCTATGGACATGACGATCGCGTATGCGCTTATACGGCGTTGCAGGCGGAACTTCAGGTGCAGAATCCTGCATATACAACAGTGTGTGTACTTACGGATAAAGAAGAAGTAGGTTCCGACGGTGTCACGGGTTTGCAGTGTGATTATCTGTTCCATTTCTTGGGACATTTGGCGGATATGCAGAAGGCCAACTACAAGGTAATGCTTGCTCATTCTAAATGCCTTTCTGCGGACGTAAACGCTGCTTTTGATCCGACATTCCCGGATGTTTTAGAGCGCAGAAACGCGGCTTACTTAAATCATGGAGTGGCAGTTACAAAATATACCGGTGCTCGCGGAAAGTCCTCCACCAATGATGCTGGAGCAGAGATGATGGGCTATGTGACGAATTTACTGGATGCAAAAGGGGTCATTTGGCAGACGGGTGAACTTGGAAAGGTTGATATGGGCGGTGGCGGAACCATTGCAAAGTATGTAGCCAACCGTAATGTGGATGTTGTCGATATTGGTGTTCCAATGTTGTCCATGCATGCACCTTTTGAACTTGTTGCAAAGCTGGATGTTTATATGACTTATAAAGCATTTGAGGCTTTTGCTAACGAGCGCTGAAAATTATCAAAAGAAAAATCCCCCGCGGGTTAGCCCGCGGGGGATTTTGATTACCGATACTGGTTGAGAATATCAGATGTGAATTCACGGTGATGCAAAGTTAAGTCACTATCCATAGTGACAGAATCCAGCGGCCGGTCAAACAGTTTATCGTAAACAACGGCGCTGAAGAGTTCTCCGTGGGAAGGAGCGGCCATTTGATTCAGAAGAATTTGATTTTCGTCCATCTGAAAAGAAACGGTCCCGCTTGTGCCAAATAGAGGATAACTGATCTGCTCGTCGCAGGCGATGATCTTTCCATCATCCATCATCCACGCTGTCCCGCTTTCGGCGGGTAGGGAATATCCAACATCCGAAAGAACAGAAAAAATAGTATTTGAGAGAGAAGATTGTTCCGAATTGAGCAGAAATACCGTTAGATTGGGATCGGTAGAGACCAGTTTTAGCCAATTTGAAAAATCAGTTTCCGTTAGGAGAGGTTGAACTTCTAATACCCGTTCATAATAGCGTAAATGTTCGTCGAGTTCGGTATAATTTTTATGTTCTTCACGAGAGGGGAACTCATAGTTTTTTAGAAATTCGCACAAATCCAATGTAACTTTTTGCGCGCCATAAAAATTTAGATGTCCCCAGTCGGACAAATCTTTAGAATAATCAAATCCAATGCGTTTTCCATCTTCTCCATTATAGTTCAAAAAAGGAATTCCGTGTTCCGCCGCATAGGAATCAATCCATTCAAAAATCCCTTGTTCTGTTTCATTGTATACATAAGGAGTCACTGTAAATACAAGCTGAATCCCTTCCTTTTCGCATAAGTTGGTGATTTTTTCAAGGTATTCTACGCAATACTCATATGGAGTAAATGGAGCTTGATCAGAGAATTCTGGTTGTTCCATTGCTTGGGAAGTGAGCACCAAACCATAACCTTTTAAGGGATCTACATCGTTGTGCGGATTATAGCTAAACATTTCGGCGTTTAGCTGTTTCCAGCGAGTATGATAGCGAGGAAGATTTAAAAAATCTTCATAATTCCGCAAATCCAATCCGCAGAACTCTACCGTTTGAATCATTTCTAAAAAGTTGAGGCCCGGATCAATACTGAAACTGTTCTGATAACTGGTTCGGTCAATTTCTTCCGGCATGATACTGGAATGGCCATAAGTCATTCCAAACATTTCAAGAACGATTACACTGGGGGACTGAGTTTTTAGGGCTTCTTTAATATAGTGATATGAGATCCACATGGGTTGCGACCAGGAAAATACATTACAAGCCGAAATGTTGTTTTCTTTCCATAAAAGGCTTGGAATATATCCGCTGTTTACATGACTGGAACCAACGATTAAAACGTCGAGAGAATCTTTTTCTTCAGAATAAAGGCAGGAAAGCGTGGTTTCGCGATCACGCAGCAACCACGAAATTCCGGATAAAAGAAAGATTGTCAGTAAAAGAAAACTGATACCGCGTATTGCATTTCGTTTGGACATGGTGTAACCTTTCCTCAAAATTGAAAATAAATAAACGGTGCGGTTTCATATTGCGGTCCATAAACGCCAAATACGACAATTGCAATGATCAAACCTAAGTAAAGCAACCATTGCACAGGAAGCGCAAGTTTCATGATTCCAGCACGTAAATCATGTTTTTGCGAAAGAATATCGATGGCAATTAAAATAGCGATTGCCAGAATACCGACAATTAGGTCGGGAGTGTCTAAGCCTAATGTCTCTAAAGTATCTAGAGTTAATAGACTTCCATTCCATTGTGTAAAAATACGCTTTAAAATAGTTTGGGCTTGTTCCAAACTGGAGGCCCGAAAAAAGATCCAGGTCAGGTTTACTAGAAGGAAAGTTGCAATTTGAGCAATCCATGGAGGAAGAAATCGGCGGCCTGCCGATAAACGTTTAGCATTTAATTTGTTCCATATGGTTTGAATTACTTGAAAAAATCCATGCAAAGCTCCCCATATAACAAATGTCATGGCTGCGCCGTGCCAAAGGCCACTGACCAGAAAAACAACTAAAATATTGATGCAAGTGCGAAAAGTACCTTTGCGTGAGCCTCCCAGAGGAATGTATAAATAATCTTTAAACCAAGTGGAAAGAGAAATGTGCCAACGCCGCCAAAATTCTTTGATGGATTGGGAGAGATATGGAGCATTAAAGTTTTTCATCAGCCGAAATCCCATGATCTCGGCCGCCCCAATTGCAATATTGGAATATGAGGCAAAATCACAATATATTTGAAAAGAAAAGAAAAGCGTGGCCAAGGCTAAAACAGAACCCGGAGTGGTAGAATAAGCCTCATAGGCTCCATCGACCAGTACAGCCATCCGGTCCGCAATTACAATTTTTTGAAAAAATCCCCAACCCATCAAAATGAGGCCACGCTTCATACGATCATAATCAAAAGTGTGTCGTTCATAAAATTGGGGCAGTAAATTTGTGGCGCGTTCAATCGGTCCGGCGACAAGCTGTGGAAAGAAACATACAAAAAGAGCATATCGAAAAAGATTTTTTTCTGCAGCCAAATCTCCGCGATAGACATCAATTGCATATCCCAAGGCTTGAAAGGTATAAAAACTAATTCCCACAGGAAGTGCAAATTGGATTATAGGCAATGCAATGGCATTTTGCGAAATTTCTGTAATCAGACCTGAGAAAAAGCCATAATATTTGAACAGGAAGAGTACCGCGAAATTGGAAAGAAGCACGAGCGTTAGAACAGCGCGCGCGAGCCAATTTGACCTTTTGCGTAAGCGTTCAATCAGCAATGCTCCCAGATATGTAACAATGATGGAAAAACCAATTAAAATAATGTATTTGGCTTTCCAACACATGTAAAAGTAGACACTGCAAATCAGTAACCAAATCCATTTGATTTTTTGAGGTAGAATAAAATAGAGTAAGGTAACAATAGGAAAGTAAATCAGAAAATCAATTGAATTAAATTGCATGTGACAACTGGTTCCCTTCGAATGTAGTTTTAAAAATGGGGAAAATATTTACTCGGCTATTATAACACATTCCACAAGAAATAGTAATTGGTTTGCCGTTTTCATAAAAATAACCTCTCTCTGAATAGCACTGATAGATTGTAATTTGGTAAATACAATCTTCGAGAAAATAAAGATTCTGAAGCCTTTTCTCCCGGTGAGAGAACACTCTGACGAAGGGGCTAGAAAAAAACAACGCACCGTACTGTTCGGTGCGTTGTTTTTTTGTGCAATCAAGAGCGACAGGACAGTGCAGTGTCTTCACATTGAACGTGTGATAAAATAAAAAGCACATTTGTCTGATATTTATACAGGATAAAGAAAGAAGGTATACGAATGAGAAAAAGAGTGCTTTCAGTAAAACAGATCGAACGTTACATAGAACGGTTACGCATTGAAGAAAAGGCGGAGGCCACATTGGAAAAATATCGCAGGGACATTTATGCGTTTTTCAATTTTCTGCCGCCGGATAAAATGCTAAAAAAGGAATTGCTGATTTCCTACAAAAAGCATCTGAAAAGTGAAAAATATGCGGTATCTAGCATCAATTCCATGTTGGTAGCGGTCAATGGATTTGTGGCCTATCTGGGAGCATCGGATTGCAAAGTAAAGCTCTTTAAGCAACAAAGAAGCACTTTTTGCGATGAAAACCGTGAGCTTACACGGGAAGAGTATCTGCAACTGGTGCAAGCAGCCCAGCAGAAAAAAGACAATCGTCTTGCGCTGATACTGCAGACCATTTGTTCTACGGGAATCCGCGTCAGCGAGCTGAAATACATTACAGTACAGGCACTGCAAAAACAGGAGGCTCGGGTACAGAGCAAAGGCAAGCTGCGCAAAATTCTGCTGCCCAAAATTTTGTGTGTACGCTTGCTTCGATATTGCCGGGAACGTTCCGTCCGTAAAGGAAGCGTATTTGTATCTCGAAACGGAAATCCACT
This sequence comes from uncultured Ruthenibacterium sp., assembly GCF_963558415.1. Lineage (NCBI taxonomy): Bacteria > Bacillati > Bacillota > Clostridia > Eubacteriales > Oscillospiraceae > Ruthenibacterium > uncultured Ruthenibacterium sp. The sequence goes on from NZ_CAUWGY010000041.1 coordinate 14,494, forward strand.
CGATCGCACTAGCATTTGGGCTTCAATGAAAAAGCTCTGCAGAGCGGCCAAGGTAGCGGCACAAAAAGTTTTTCCGCACAATCTGCGCCATTTATTTGCCCGGACCTTTTACCGTCGGCATAAAGACATTGTTCGTCTGGCGGATGTTTTAGGACACAGCAGCGTAGATACAACCCGTATCTATACATTAACGTCTGGAAAGGAACAAATGATACAACTGGAAAAACTTCACCTGTTGGCATAAAAAAAGCCGCTGTCAAAGCGGCTGTGTTTTACGTAATTCGCATTATGAAGTGGTTTGTCTAAAAACGCGCAATATCCCTATATTGCGACATCTTATTGGGTTTTATTATACGGCCTTTTTGGCCTAGAGTCAATATTCGCACTGCGTTTTTGCATGAAGAAACAAGCGTCACTTTTGTAAAAAAGTCCCAAAATAAAACGGGACTTTTTTAAGTGCGCTTTTTTTTTATTCAGATTATTTAGTAAGGCCCTTTTGGCTTGTGCAATCTACATAATGCGAAAAATGTAGAAAATCGGTCCGAGGGAAACTCGGACCGGGCTTTTGATGTATTGAACAATATAGATCAAAGAGCGCCACGGGAAGGAATGAAAAATAAAGTATGCAGCGACCCCAGCGAATGTTATCTGTAAAAGCGGGCGACAGGCTTTTGAGATATCGGTTCATTTTGTTTATTTTCGTAATTTGTAGCGTAGCAGCCTTTTACGGACTAGAACGTTGTGGCGTAGTGAATTTTATATGCACCAATGGAGATTACCAAAATTATAACGCACTGCGGCGCTTTTTGGATGGACAGGCCCCTTATCGCGATTTTGCCAACTATCTAGGCATGGGACCATTGCTACTCTGTTCTCCCTTGCTGATTTGGGATAATACATTTGCAACCAGTTTGTTTGCAACATTTTTTGTTGCGGCGCTGGCTTTCATTTTGTTTGCGGCATTGTCAACCTACTTGATTACCGGGAGATTCTGGTTATCGGCTCTTTTTGCGGCGGTACTGCCCAAACTTATCAGTTCTTATTTCTTTTATACCTTCCCTGGATACGATTTCCATGGTTATTATCTGACTTATTATCTTGAACTTTTGCTTAAGCCCCAAAATTCCTTCCGCATGGCCCGGTTGTTTTGGCCTGTGCTTTTGTGCTGGGTGTTGCTGATATTGCTGTGGCAGGTGCAAAAAGCTCAGCCCAAACATACCTGGGTTTTATATAGGACACTGCGAACCCAAAAAGGGGCTGCGATTACAGGTATAGTAATCGGCGCGGGGGTATTGTGGAGCAATGATTTTGGCTTTTCTGCTATTGCATCTGCCACAGGTGTCTTGGTGATTCTCAGCATTGCCCAAGCGGTCCAGAGCAAAAAGTGGGTGGCCGAGTTCCGATGGCTGTTATGGTATCTGGTTGGCATGGCAGTGGGTTTGTTTGCAGCGGTTTTTGTGGTGACACGCGGGCAGATTGGCAGTTGGTTCGAGTTTACTACGTCGGTAGGTGATTGGCAGTTTTGGTATTATGGCACCCGCTTCAATGACAAAATCTATGGCCTTGGAGATGCAATCTCCCACATAGAAAGAAGGACATGGATTCATTTGGCGATATACGTGATGAGCATGGGATATTGTCTGTGGTTGCTATGTAAAAAGAAAGCAACGGATAGAACCGTACTTTTCGTGTTTTTATATACCACCATTGTGGCGGCGCAGCTCTTGTATATCGTGGGGAGCGGCGCCGACGGACTTACCGAACCGCATTATGTATTTGTCATTCTAATGATTTTTGCTTTTGCAATGAAAGCGGTCGTGCATTGCACAGAATGGCTCTATGAAAAAATAAAGGGCAGTTCAAAATCATGGCAGAACCGGCATAGTGCCGCAGTAGTGAAGGCCGTAGTCTTTGGTTGTTTGATTGTGTATGGGGGATATCTTTTCCGTCAAGACATGGCTCTGGTGCAGAGCAATCGACAGATGCAGTCTGATCCGCAATATATGCCGGAACTAGGGGGAGTGAGCCCCTTTTTTGAAGCCCAGCGTGAGATGCAGAAGGTCACCGAAGGTCACACACTTTTTTCTACTTACGCCTCTGCTTTGGACGATATCAGAGATGAGTTTCAGCCTACAGGTGTGGATTACATCATTCATGCACTGGGAGACGAGGCTTGTGCCCAATACGTGGAAACCTTCCAAGAGGGAAAATATGATTTTGTGCAGACTACCAACTATTCCCGGTGGCCTTGGGAGCCTTGGCTGAATGGTCCTAACTGGACTTTTTACCGAGAATTGTATTCTAACTATGATTTTTATTCCGATTATGCCAATTGGACTTTGTGGGAGTATCAGGGAGAAGATGTGAACGTTCTGCCAGGACAAGCACAAGTGACATTGGAGAAGCTCGATGAAAATACGGTCAAAGTAATAGTTACTACCGACCAAACCGAGCCATGCTATGTAGATGTATTTTTGGACTGGCAAAATATTTCCCGCAAATCACTCGCAAGAGTTTTGTCTTGGCAGGACGCTGTATTCGTATACGATCCCAGTCAGTCTGCCGTTCGTTCGGGTGTAGGGCAAGGTTATTTTCAACCGAGCAAAGGACAGGATGTTTGTCTTCCGGTTTATGTAGAGAACGGAACCGGCAGTATTACTCTGAGCGGCGCACCCAAAGAGTGTGTGGTGTTGGAAGTAAGCGACGCTCGCTGTGGCGAAATTATTCGGTTTGTTCGATAACGTTTTGGAAAAATTTTAAAACAGATTCAAAAGGGGGGAATATCATTATGCGCACAGCACTGGTTGGTTACACAGGGTTTGTAGGAGGAAATCTCGCTGCAAGTAACCCTTTTGATGCAGTATACAATTCCAAGAACATTGTACAGGCAGCGGGAACTCAGCCGGATTTACTGGTGTATGCAGGTGTGCCTGCGGCTAAATTCTTGGCAAACCGAGACCCGCAGGCAGACTGGCAAGCAGTGAGTCAAGCGTTTGAGAACATCTGCTCCATTGCACCCAAACAACTTGTGCTCATCAGCACAGTGGATGTATATGCCTGCCCGCAGGCAGTGGACGAAAATACCCCTGCGGATGTGGAGGCTTTGGGTGCATATGGCCGAAATCGAGCCAGGCTGGAACAACTGGTGCGCGAAGCTTTTCCTGATAGCCTTATTGTGCGGCTGCCTGCTCTGTTGGGCAAAGGGTTAAAAAAGAACTTTTTGTACGATTTCCTTCATCCGGCCCCTAGCCTTTTGCCTGAGGACAAAATGGAACAGCTTGGCCGAGAGCCGCTGGTGGCTCACAGCTATCAAAAAGCCCAGGATGGCTTTTTTCGTTTTGCACCGCAAAATGAAGAGGACTGTAAAGCAGTGCAGGAGTGGTTTGCGAGTAACAGCTTTAACGCTTTAAAATTTACAGACAGCCGCTCTATGTATCAGTTTTACGACCTTTCCTGGCTGTGGAAAGATATCACCATTGCTTTGGCTCATAAGCTTCATCTGGTCAATCTTACCGCTCAGCCGCTACTGGTGTCGGACATCTACAAGCAGCTCACCGGCGGAAAGACTTTTGAGAACGCTTTATCCGCAAAACCTGCCCATTATGATATGCGCAGTATCCACGCCTCTCTGTTTGGCGGCGAGAATGGCTATTGTTATAGCAAAACGGATTCTATGAATGCTATCCGCTCTTTTGTAACGGCCTTTCGAAAGGGGTAATCACCATTACAGTTGTACGAAAAAGAGAAGCTTATCAAATTACAGAGGTGTTTGTATGATGACGCAGCCGGGAGTGCCGTTGTTTGAGCAATATGAGTTTTTTCCACGCAGATCGGATTATTGCTTGCTGATTCCCGTGATTAATGAGGGAGAGCGAATTGCCGCGGAGCTCGAACGTGCCCAAAAGGCGCATGTACATCAGATAGTGGATATTGTTTTGTGCGACGGTGGAAGTACCGATGGAAGTTGCACTCAGAAAAAGCTGCAAAAGGCGGGTGTCAACAGTCTTTTGATCAAAAAAGGTCCTGGAAGACAGGGCGCGCAGTTACGTTGCGGCATCTATTTTGCCTTGCAGAGGGGATACGAAGGCGTTCTCACCATCGACGGAAATAACAAGGATTCCATTGAGGATGTACCCCGTTTTTTGCAAAAACTGAAAGAGGGTTATGACTTTGTGCAGGGCAGCCGCTATGTAAAAGGAGGAAAAGCCGTTCGAACCCCTTGGGTGCGGCATTTGGCAGTGCATCTCATTCACGCGCCTATCATCAGCCTGACAGCGCGACACCGTTTTACCGATACCACAAATGCCTACCGGGCGTATTCCAAAAAATATCTCATTCATCCTGAAGTACAGCCCTTACGCGATGTTTTTGTGGGGTATGAATTGTTGGC
>NZ_CAUWGY010000042.1:0-18576 GCF_963558415.1 uncultured Ruthenibacterium sp.
AGAAGAATAGCCAGGAACAAGAAGATATTCGCCAAATGTGCGGGAAGGTTCACTGAAATAAGTGGCCATAACATACTCCTTTACTTATTATTTGCGTTTATGTTTACTGATTATAGTACCATATTCAGAACATGAATAAAATGTTTTTCTTTAAAAAAATGCTTTAAACCGCACAGAAAAAAGGAGAAAAAAAGAAGGGAAATGTAGACAAAAAGCACAAAACAAAAAACCTCTGCGCTGCGGCACAGAGGTTTTTTGTCTTGTGAAATGGAGTTTGAAAAGGTGGCATAGCACCCGAAATTGTTACTTCTAATTAAATAACAATAGGAGGAGAGGGCCTATGCCTGATGAAAAAGTGCACTGCAAGCGTCTTGTAACTTTCTTGCAATTAAATTGTAACTCTTTTGTTACTCGCTGTCAATGCTTTTTTGAAACTATTTTGTAATTATTTGTGATAATTTTGTTACCTGAATGTAAACTGAGCCTCGAAATGTTTACATCCTGCGCTTTGCCCAAGAAAATAGTAATCTTTGTCGTTTAAAGTGGCCCTTGAGAGTTGGAAAGATTGGCCTAAAGGAATTTCTTTGTGATAAGTAATGGCCAAGCGTTGTGGTTGGCTATTTAATAAAAGGTCTGTTGGAAGATGATCGCAAAGAATATCCGCATAAGAAGTATTGTTCAGATGATGATTCTGATCACATCTTGTATAAACAGCTTTTTCTTCAGCAACATATTCAGTCTCAGCTTTTTGGATAGTGAGGTCCAAAAGTTTTTTGGGCTCGCCAATGAACGGCAAGGGAAGATCCTGTGGTGGAACACGTAGTATTCGCTTGTTCGATGTGTTTACAAGAATCCAGCAACTATCCATTTCGCACAATTTCTTTCCAGCATCATCGCAAAAAGACGTGTATCGATGATATATGGCCCGTTGTGGAGCACTGGGCATAGTAGTAATTGTTACCTGCATTCCAGCCGGAATGGGTTCATATATTTGCATTGCCAATTTAGCAAGCAGAAATGCGGTATGTGTCTTTTGATAGAGTGATTCATCTATTCCAAGTCTGGTGCAGTGATCTGTAGAAATCTGCTGCGCTCGACGAAGGATTGCGCCAGGTGTCATCCGTTTTGTTGCGTCCGTCTCAAAGTCTTGTACTATAATTTGTTGTGTATAAAAATCGGCGTTCAAAATTATTTCCTCGCATTTCGTATTAATTTGTTTTGTGTTGGTCGGTAGTTCCAATTAAAGCAGGGGTACAGACTTTATCTACCCGATACCATAAATAATCCATATCGCGAAAAAGATCGATTTTTGCTTTGACTGAAGCTGGAACATTTTTTTCCATCATTTGAAAAACAAGACGGATTCCAGGCGTTTCTTCAAAACGAAGAGTCAAAAGATTCCCTTTTTGAAAAGTTAATTTTAGAATGCGTGTGCTGCTCAATTCAAGGTAATTTATTGTAATTTTTAGAACAAGCTCATCATCTTCGTTTAAAACCGCTTTACACAGTACGGCTGCCTCAAAAATATTTCCACCAAAATCAAATGTGCAAATTTGTGGGCTCTTAAAATGAATGGGTAAATCATATACGCGTTTGGCTTCCGTCCAGTGAAGAATCAAATGAGATTCGTCCTGTGAGAAGACGATTTTTTCAATTCCCGACGAATACCAATCATTCATACAAGAAGGAATCAAAGGCAAAAGGCTCGCTTGGTTCGGTGGAAAATAGAACGTGGAAGGCGAGAGGGATTTTATATCGATTGGAGAGGATGAGGACATCGGGAAAAAGCGTTGAAACAGAGAACTTAAAATGTTTTCTTTTGAAAAATCCGTAGAAAAAACAGGAGTACCATAACGAAGAGTAGAAAGGGTATGCGCCAGTATTTTTGAATCACGCGAACCTATTGGCGCAGGAGTGCGGATTTGCTCAATAAGACGTTTCACAGCGTCAAAAGTAGAACTGTATGTGAAAAGATTTCCCGCGCCGGCATTGATGCCAATAACAAGTTCTAAAGATGGGCAAACAATCACATACTGGCCAAACATTCCATTAAACATAAAAAATTGTTTTTGGGCATCCGTCCAGATTTGATAGCCATATTCTTCTCCTGATTCTCGTTTCATATAAGACGTGGTTGCCTGATCCACCCATTCTTTGCTCAATAGCTGTTGGCCATTCCACATTCCTTGAGAAAGATAAAGAAGACCCAACTTGACGGCATCTTCTAAATAGACATACATACCCCATCCGCCTTTTTCAATTCCGTTAGGGCATTTTTCCCAAGCAACATCTCCGAACCCGAGCGGCTCAAATAGTCTTGGTTGTAAATATTCCATTAGGCCGCAACCGCTTTTCTTTTTTAATACAGCAGACAAAACATAGGTGTTCATACTGTTATAATCCATTTGTGTACCGGGTTCAAATTCGAATTCAGATTCAAGAAAAGCACGAAGCCAATCACATTCTGCGACGGCTCCAGCCTCTCGAAAAGTACTGCCGCTGCTCATGGTAAGCAAATGACGCACGGTCAGATTACGGGCTCTGCGCGAAACCATTAGATTGCATTTTTCTGGAAAAATGGAACAGATTTTTTCATCGAGATCCACTTTTCCTTCATCCCATAGCATCCCGATGGCTGTGCTGGTAAAACTTTTGCAAAGACTATGTGTGACGTGCCAGCGGGAAGTGGAATAAGGAGCCCATGACCCTTCACAGACAACTTTTCCATATCGGACTACGATGCAGGAATGAGGCCAACCGTTAGGAAGAGAAGAAAGGCATTTGAAAAAAGAATCCAAAGCTGCGGGAGGAATGTCCGCCTGCTGCGGTGTACAGCGGGGAAGAGGTAAAGGGCTTTTACCTTGTGGAATAGGCTTTTGCGGTTTTGTAGGAAAAGGAAGAATGTGTTCCGTGTCAGATGTTAAAATCTTCCGCATGTAATTAAGCGTTTTAAAACTATTTTTCAGTTCCATACCATAACCTCCACAGATGAGGATAATTTTAGTATAACACAAAATGAGAACTTTGAATAAAAAAGAAAAGAGCCGGAATACCGGCCCTTCAAGATTGTTTATTCTACCGTAACACTTTTGGCGAGATTGCGCGGTTTATCTACATCGCAACCACGAAGAACACTCATATAATAAGCAAATAGCTGGAGAGGGACAATCATCAACATCGGCATGAAAATGTCCTCGAATTCAGGAAGGCGAATCACAAAATCGGCGACATCATCAGGCACCTGCGCGCTTTCTTTACACAAAAGAATCACTCGACCACCACGTGTTTTGACTTCTTTAACGTTGCTGATGGTTTTTTCATATACGTTATTTTGAGTGGCAAGTGCTACAACCGGAGTGCCATTTACAATCAGAGAGATCGCACCGTGTTTTAGTTCACCGGCCGCATATGCTTCACTGTGAACATAACTGATTTCTTTGAGCTTTAAGCTTCCTTCCAAAGAAAGAGCATAATCAAAACCACGTCCCATAAAGAACAAATCGTCGCTGTTCATAAATTGGCTGGCAAGATATTTGATTTCATTGCAGTTCGAAAGTAGAGGAACCAATTGTTCTGGTACTTGTTGCAAGGCTGCGGTAAGCCGACGGATTTCTTTTTCGGACTGAGTTTTTCGAGCCAGAGCCATCCGAAGAGCAAATAAATACATTACAGCCAATTGTACGCTGTATGCTTTTGTGCTGGCTACTGCGATTTCGGGACCTGCATGAGTGTAGATAACCCAATCAGCAGCACGAGCAATGGAAGAGCCCACAACGTTAACCACTGCCAAAGTTTTAGCGCCGCGTTCCTGAGCGAGTTTTAGTGCGGCTAAGGTGTCCAAAGTTTCTCCACTTTGACTAATGATAATTACCAGATCGTCTTTCGTTAAAATTGGGTCACGATAACGGAATTCACTGGCAATATCAACGTCTACAGGAATATGAGCAAAGCGCTCGATGGCCGTTTTTCCTACCATTCCGGCATGCATGGCAGTTCCGCACGCAACAATGTGGATGTTTTGTATACGCCGTAAAGCCTCATCGTCCAATGCATCTACACCTAGCTGGGGAAGGCCATTTTCTACATGGGGGCCAATGGTAGCGCGAAGTGCAGCCGGTTGCTCGTGAATTTCCTTGAGCATGAAATGAGGATAGCCACCTTTTTCGGCAGCTTCAATATCCCAACTTGCGGTTAAATGCTCTTTTACAACCGGACGGCCCAATTCGTTGTATACCTGGATTTTATCCTTGGTAACAACAGCAATTTCACCTTCGTCTAAGATAGAATAGTCACGGGTGTATTTTAAAAGGGCAGGAATATCGCTGGCCAAAAAGTTTTCGCCCTTTCCATATCCAACAATCAAAGGACTCTCTTTTCGAACAGAAAAGATACGATCTGGAAAATCACGAAACAAAATAGCAAGGCCGTAGCTTCCACGGACTTCGCCCAAAGTTTTCATGATGGCGTCAAGAGGTTCGCCGTGATAATTATAGTCGAGCAGTTTTACAAGAACTTCCGTATCGGTATCACTGCAAAATTCATAACCATGCGCGATTAGATGTTCTTTTAAAGAGGCATAATTTTCAATGATTCCGTTGTGGACTAAGCTGATGCGGGCAGAGGAGTGGGGATGACTGTTGATGTCACTGGGAGCTCCATGCGTTGCCCACCGTGTATGCCCAATGCCACAATGAGATTCAATCTCGGGCATGGAACGTACCTTTTCTGCCAAAACGGAAAGACGCCCTTCTGCCTTGACCACTTGAATTTCCCCCTCGGGACCTGCAAGCGCGATGCCAGCGGAATCATATCCGCGATACTCCAATTTGCTTAAACCATCAAGCAGAACATCTGTACTACGACGGGGGCCAATATATCCAACAATTCCACACATAAATAAAACATCTCCAGACAAATTTTAAGATTTTGTCTGAAAATGCAAAACACAAACAAGCGTACCCTAATACAGGTTACACCAAACTTATTTTTTACATAACAAGAAAAAGTCTATCCCGAAAGGGATACACATTGTGCTTCGCAAATTCAGATAAAAGCAGAATAACTCTGCAAGGTTCAGTATCCAAATCTGATACCGAAAAATTCAATTTGTCTCGGGATTCTACGTGTTTCTGTTGCCGCGTTACCGCTGGTTTTTGTCCATGTAGTGTCGACCGCCCGAATGCGTCCGTGAAGGCACCCGCCGAATCTTTCGATACGTTGCGCCCGAATTTTGGTACGCAACAGCCTTCATCCTCGTCACCCCTTGTGGCAGACCGAAACAGGGTCTGACGTTACAAAGGGGCCCGGCGCTCTCAGCATTTCACTCTATCACGCGTCCTTTCTTTTTGGCCGTGTATCAATGGCAATTCATTAATTTAGGCCGCATTTTAGCACAATACAGCCCAATCAGTTTTACAAGGGCTATATCATATATCACAAAGGCGAGATTGCCCATCAAAAGAAGAAGCAGAAGAAAAATTGTTCCCATTTCTTCAAATTCTTCGACAACCGCGCCGATGGGAAACAAAAATAAAATAAGACTGTACATACATACAACGCATCCATTGAATAAACCTATCTTGGCACTCCAGCGGATAATTTTTGAATGAATGCGTTCCAAATTTGCCTTTAAAAGAGGATAAAACCCAAATAAAAAGACAAAAATAAGGCTCATTTCCTTATCAGGAACAATAAAAAGCGATAAAATGCTGATCGCTATATACAAGATGTACCCCATTTTAAGGCCGAATTCAATTGCTACCGGGACAATCAGCAACCCAGCAATAGCCGGGGCAGAAAAAGTGGCAAAAGGAAAAATTCCACCCAAAAGCATCACTACTACAGACAAAGAGGTGAAAACACCACCTAGCGCGACGCGGCGGCTTCTATCAGAACGGTATGAGTTCATATCAGCAGCCCCGACTGCAACTGCAACACATATCCATGCACATCCATGCAGCGCACATATCGCAACAAGAGCAACTCACAGCCTGCGTTCCGTACGGTTGTTGCTGTCCGTATGGATTGCCAGGCATGGCACCGTTGGCTTGATTGCGCAGGTTACGCAAAGCCGCCTCATATTCAGGATTTCCAGGGGCGAGACGGCAAGCCGTCTCAAAGTAGCGCAATGCTTCAGCAACCCATCCTTTATAATAATATGCGCTGCCAACAAGAAAGTTCCATTCGGCATCATTGGCTCCGTCAGGAATTGCATTTAACTGTGCAAGTGCTTGCTCAATGGCGCCGTTGTTGATCATTTGACGAATATTCCGGTAGCGCCCATTGGCACTTCCGTTTTGCGCCTGGCTGGAAGCAGGAGCAGAATACTCCGTATGAGGTTCACCACCTGTGCGGATCAAACTCATCAGAGTGTCAAATGCTTCATTGATCTCAGTCATTTTTGCCTGAGCTTCCTCGCGCATCGGTCCAGCTTCATAATTTTCTGGATCGTATCGTTTGGCCAGACTGCGATAAGCATTTTTAATTTCATCTTCAGAAGCGCCTTCGCGCAAGCCCAGCAGAGAATATGCTTTATTTGCGTCCATAGGGATTTCCTTTCTGCGTTGCATTAAAGTGAATCATGACGGTCGTGATGAGGGCGTTTTTTTCCGGCAAAAGCAATACTTTGCGGAAGCCCTAAAAATAAGATATTATCCAGAATCGGTTTGTAAACCGATAGATTGAGAAGATTGTAACAGAGAGCTACTTCTCCGGCGCACATACGACAAAGCATTTGTGTCTGTTCAACCGTTTCATCTTTCGATAAATGATTTTGCAAAAATACGTTGTACGCACCGCTTTGAAAATCTTTCTCGTAATCCTCTGCAGCGTCTAGATAGTACAAGATTTTTCCTATAAACATTCCCAGACGCCTTAAAATTTCTGTTTGAGCACCGCAATAAGAAAATAACTCGCCAGTCATTTGTGCGGTTGGATCGGAAGCCTCATCAAGACTGGTGCTATTTCGTCTTTCCAAAGATTGTTGGGCAAGCGTTTGTTCTGCAAATAACTTGTCCGCTTGCGGCATGCGGGCGGCTGCTTTTTTCTTCATCCCTTTAAAAAAAAGAAGGAGAAAACGAGCTCGCAGCTTTTTGGCGAAATGCTCGTCGTTTACATCGTCTACAATTTTATAATAAGAAGTCAAAATTAGAGAGTCCGCTGCAAGACGGAGCCCAGCAGATGAACCACATACCGGTCGTTTGGTGAAAGGTCCTGCGATACAACGTTCCCCACACACGGGTGGCTGCGCACACGCAAGGTCATCTGCCGTCATTGCAAGCAGGACCATATCGTAGTTCAACAAAAAGCGGGCAAACAAACCATATTCACGTTTTAATTCTTTACACAATCCGCAATAATAGGATCGATACAGGTTCCACTCGCGTACTTTTAACTCCGCTTTGAAGGGCATAATATACCCAAACATGGATGAACCCTCCCTGTTTATGACCTATCTCGTGTAGTATACAACATTTTTGTTTACTTTACAAATAAATCAGGAATAAATTTGCACATTATTCATATTTCACGTTCCAAATGATCAATGGTGTCAAATTTATATCCGGCATTCTTGAACCATCGAATAATATCAGGCAAGGCTTCGGCCGTATTTTTAGTCGCTTTTGTATCGTGCATCAAAACGATGCATTTGTTTTTATCGCCAACATCACGTATAACATTGTTGTAAATTTTTTCAGCGGATGGATGCCCGCCAATTGCATCGTCGGCACATACATTCCAGTCTACATAATGATATCCTTTTTCGCTAGCCTGTGCTTTTAGCTCTTTCATAATATTGCTGCCGCCATATTTGTGGCTGACGGTGTTAGTGCTACCACCGGGAAAGCGTAACCAGACAAGTTTTTGGGGGTCTACGTATGGAGAAAGCCGCTCTTTGAGTTGGTCAATATCCTCCCAATAGGAATTAGGGCTTTGATAAATTTTTTCGTAATCGTGGGTACATGTGTGAAGAGCAATCATATGACCTTCTGCGACGGTTCGTTCCAAAAGTGGAAGATACTCTTCGTTGTTGGGCGCGGCAATCACAAAAAATGTAGCGGGAACATTTTCCTGCTGCAATATATCCAGAATAGATTCCGTGGTTGAAGAGGGACCGTCATCAAATGTGAGGTAAACAGTTTTTTCAGAGCGTTCAGCTTTTTCTGAATCATCGGTCATTGCTTCCAGAGGGGCCGTCAAATCATCCATAGAACATCCAACAGGGCGGCTGATCATTTGATACGCAAAAATACAGCCAAGTGCTAAGGCTCCGACTGCAAAACTCGCTATAAAACGTTTTTTCCTTTTAGGATGAAATCCACATTTCAAAGAAATCGCCGCCTTTTCATTGATTTGTATTACGGTTATCCGTATACTTATAGCTATGAGCTACGGCATAAGGCTATGCCGAAAAAGGAGAAAAACGGAATGATGGAGATTGTATCGGTAGCATTGGGCGCTTTGGCCTGTGTGCTTCTTGTAATTGTACTGGCGACGCGGCCTCGGGGAAATCAAGAGGATCGGCGCTTGATGATAGAAATGGAAGAACAAATGGAACAACTTCGCACGCAGATGCAGGACGAACTTCGACAAATGCGCAACGATGTAAACGCGGCAATTCACCGTTCTGTGCAGACGGGGGCGGAGTTGCAGGCTTCTGCGCAAAGACAAATTGCAGAAACGCAGAATGCGCGGTTAAAAGATTTGAGCGACCAAATGGCACTTCGACAGGCGGCACTCCAAAAGACTGTAAATGACCAACTGCGAGGCATGGACCAGCGGATGTCTGCCAATGCACTTGAAAATGAACAAAAGTTGGAAAATATTCGTGCTACGATGGAAAAGCGGCTTGCAGCACTTCAGCTTGAGAATACGCAGAAGTTGGAGGAAATGCGACAGACGGTAGATGAAAAATTGCAAAAGACGCTGGAGGATAAACTGCATCAATCTTTCAGCAGAGTCAGCCAACAACTGGAAAGTGTTTATAAAGGCCTTGGAGAAATGCAGAACCTGGCAACAGGAGTGGGAGATTTAAAAAAAGTATTAAGTAATGTAAAGACTAGAGGTATTTTGGGGGAAATTCAACTTGGTGCGATTTTGGAACAGATTCTGGCGGCGGAGCAATACCAGGAAAATGTTATGACGGTGCCGGGAAGCGGCGAACGTGTAGAGTATGCAGTTCGACTGCCAGGGGATGGTGAAAATCCGGTTTGGCTTCCCATAGATGCGAAATTTCCTGTAGATGCATATAGTGCTTTGCAGGATGCCTATGAAGAGGCGGATGCTGCAAAAGTAGAATCAGCAGGCAGAATGTTGGAGCAGAGAGTACGCGGATTTGCCAAGGATATCCACGAAAAATATGTTTGTGTTCCTTATACCACTGAATTTGCAATCATGTTTGTTCCAGTAGAAGGCCTTTATGCAGAGCTCGTCCGCCGGGGAATGGTTGAGAAGCTCCAGAATGAGAGTAAAATTGTGCTTGCAGGTCCTACTACCATGGCTGCGTTGCTTAATAGTCTTCAAATGGGATTCCGTACTCTGGCGATTCAAAAACGTTCCGGGGAAGTTTGGCAGGTTTTGGGCAATGTAAAAGCTGAATTTGATACATTTGGAAAAGTATTGGCACAAGCTCAAAATCGGATTGAGCAGGCAGGGAGCGAATTGGAAAAATTGGTCGGTGTGCGCACAAGACAAATTCAGCGAAAGCTACGCGGCGTGACAGCACTTCCGGAATTTGGTGATCAAGTGGATTCTAAAGAGTCCGAGCAGGACGCCTGTGAAGAATGAATAAGGTCAAAAGAAGTGGCCAGCGGTTTATAAGCCGCTGGCCTTTTTTCGTTACCATATGATTAGTAAAAGAGTGTCCGGGGCATAATTGGAGGGAGAGGGGCGATGTTTGTGACCACCGGACGTTTGGTGACTTTTTTTTGCGGTTTTATTTTAGCTTTTACGATTTTGGCGGCAAACTTGGCCCTTCTGTGTACCAATGAACAATATGCGCAAGCGGCAAGTGATCAAACCCAAACAACGCTTACTTTATACAATGGTCGCGGAAATATTTACGACTGCAATTTTGTTCCGCTTACAAACGTATTTGTACAAACCTACGCGGCGGTGGAGCCAGGTGGAACTAGCTATCATGCACTTTTTGAGTCGATACCAGAGACGCAAAAAAGCCTGTTTTATAGCCGGATTCAGATGGGAACTCCATTTTTGATTGAGGTAGAACCTCAAGGGCAGACGCAACCAGAGTATTTGTTTTCTAGCCCGGTTCGCTATTATCCCAATCCGACTGCAGTTCACCTGATAGGTTATTTAGACTCAGAAGGACATGGAGTCAGTGGAGCAGAATATGCTTATGATGATTTGCTGACGCAAGCGTCTACCAGCACACGGGTGCTTTGTACGACGACAGCCGTGGGTGAATTTTTGGAAAGTGCCCCACCCAAAATGCTATATACACAAGGTTCCGGAGCGGGAATTATGCTGACGATTGATGAAACAATACAACGCATTTGTGAAGGCGTAGCTCAGCAGATGATGAAAAAAGGAAGTATCGTCGTTTTGGAAACGGCCACCGGTCGAGTGAGAGCAAGTGTAAGCGTTCCAACTTATGATCCAGATGATGTGGCAACGAGTATTTCCAGAAATGATTCTTCTTTGATCAACCGTTCTATCAGTGCATTCAATGTGGGTTCTGTATTTAAGCCGATATTGGCCGCTGCCGCAATTGAGGCAGGGCTTGATACCAGCGCAGTTTATGAATGTACAGGGTCCACGGAAATCGGTGGACATGTGTACCGTTGCGCCTATGGGAAAGGCCATGGAAAAGTGAATTTGAAACAGGCTTTGGAACAGAGCTGTAACTGCTATTTTATACATTTGGGATTGCAGTTAGGTGCGGAAAAGGTGGAACAGGCTGCCCGTTTATGCGGATATGGAACAGAGACCTGCTACATGGGAACACTCACCACCGCAAAAGGAAATTTGCCGGATGCGCAACAACTGGAAAATTTGGGACAGTTGGCTTCGATCAGTTTTGGCCAGGGGGCGCTTACGGCTACGCCTATTCAGGTGGCTGCAAGTATCAATGTATTTGCTAATCAGGGAAGATACATCGAACCAACATTTGTAGAGGGAATTGTCAATGAATATTCGCAAACGGTCACTCAAAGTTTGTATTCGCCAATACAACGACAGGCATTCCGACCCGATACGGCGGAAACGATAAGAGAAATGTTGGTGAGTGTTGTAGAAAATGGGTTAGGAAGTCCAGCGCAACCTCTTCATGGTGGTGCTGGTGGAAAGACCGGAACGGCACAGACTGGTCGTTTTCAGGAGGATGGAGAAGAGATTATGGATGCATGGTTTGCCGGATTTTATCCGGCAGAAAATCCGCAATATACCATTGCAGTTCTGTTGGATAGCGGAACCTATTCCAGTGACGATGCAGCCGAAATTTTTGGAAAGGTAGCTACAGATTTGGGAATGTATCTTGGGGTGCAAGACGAGTATTGACAACGGCTTGATTTTTCTTATAATTAATAAAAGAAGATACAAAAAATGGCAACGACTGGGCCAGACAGGAAAGTGAAGTTCAAAGAGAGAGAATGCATGGCTGAAACATTCTTACTTGAATTCCTGCCAGCCACCCGGGAGCCCCCTGTGAGGAGCAGGGCGCTGCGCAGCGTTAACGCGATAAAGTGGTATGCGCGAGCATACAATTTGGGTGGTACCACGGATGCGGAAAGCTTTCGTCCCTTTGTAAGGGGCGGAAGTTTATTTTTTTGTAGTTCGATTTCAAAAAATGAGGAGACAGATCTATGGAATGGACCGGATTAAATGAGTTGCGCGAAAAATATCTTTCCTTTTTTGAGAGTAAAGGTCACCTGCGGTTAGATAGCTTCCCGTTGGTTCCGCACAACGACAACAGCCTTTTGCTGATTAACTCTGGCATGGCCCCTATGAAAAAGTGGTTTTTGGGACAGGAAGAGCCGCCGTGTCATCGTGTTACGACTTGCCAGAAATGTATCCGTACGCCGGATATTGAACGTGTAGGCATTACGGCCCGGCATGGTACTTTTTTTGAGATGCTTGGAAACTTCAGCTTTCAGGACTATTTTAAAGAAGAGGTTATTCCTTGGGCATGGGAATTCTTGACTCAAACATTGGAAATCCCTGCTGAAAAATTGTATATTTCTGTCTATCTGGATGACGATGAGGCATATGATATCTGGACTAAAAAAGTCGGAATTCCTGAGGATCATATGGTCCGTTTTGGCAAAGAGGACAACTTCTGGGAGCATGGTTCTGGTCCCTGCGGTCCGTGTAGTGAGATTTATTTTGATCGCGGACCGGAGTTTGGCTGCGGAAAACCGGATTGTCGTGTAGGCTGCGATTGCGACCGATATATGGAAGTTTGGAATTTGGTGTTTAGCCAGTTTGATTCTGATGGCAACGGCCATTATGAACGGCTTGCCAAGCCAAACATTGATACGGGAATGGGTTTGGAGCGTCTGGCTTGCGTGATGCAAGGCGTGGGCAATCTGTTCGAAGTGGATACCGTACATAACATTCTGAACCATGTGGAACGCATTACCGGAAAGACTTATGGACAGGATCATCTTACAGATGTCTCGATTCGTGTAATCACGGATCATATCCGTTCGACGGTATTTATGGTTTCCGACGGAATTCTTCCTTCCAACGAAGGCCGTGGATACGTTCTTCGTCGTTTGTTGCGCCGTGCAGCCCGACATGGAAGAATGCTTGGTGTAAAACGTCCGTTCCTTTCTGAGTTGTGCGATACTGTAATCAAAGAAAACGGCAGCGCATATCCGGAATTAATTGAGCACTCGGATTATATTAAAAAGACCATTTCTGCAGAAGAAGAAAGATTTTCTCGTACCATTGATGCGGGCCTCACCATCCTTAACAATTTGGTGGAAGATGTCATTAAAAAGGCTCAAGAAGGCAAAAAACGGATCTTGTCCGGTATGGATGCGTTTAAACTGAATGACACCTTTGGTTTCCCGCTGGATTTAACCAAGGAGATTGCAGCGGAAAAAGGAATTGAGGTGGATGAAGAAGGGTTCCGTTCCGAACTGCAAAAGCAGCGAGAGACAGCCCGTGCGGATCGGATGAGCCGAGACATTTCCGGTTGGACAGCAGACCTTTTCAGCAATGTGGATGCTAAACCGACTGATTTTGTGGGCTATGAGAGTTTGGCCGCAGAGGCAAAGCTGGTGGCTTTGTCCGATGGAGAGGAACTGGTGGATGCCATTGCTACGGATGATGGCCCCAAAACTAATGTTTTAGTGGTTTTGGATCGTACTCCGTTTTATGCGGAAAGCGGCGGACAAGTAGCGGATACTGGCAGTATCACGACAGCTTCCGGCGCCCATTTGTCTGTAAGCGCGTGCAAAAAGACTCCCAAAGGTTATTTTGTACATACTTGCACATTGGAAGACGGTATGGTACAAGTAGGTGAAGCGGTCGTTGCAAATGTGGACGAGAAGCGTCGGCATTCCATTATGCGCAATCACACTTCTGCGCACTTATTGCAAAAAGCTCTGCGCGAAGTGCTTGGAGCGCATGTGCACCAGGCAGGTTCTTACGAGGATGATGAGCGCGTTCGCTTTGATTTCACCCATTTCAATGCAGTTACACCGCAGGAATTGCAGCAGGTAGAGAAAATCGTAAATGAAAAGATTTTTGAAGCTCTTCCGGTTGTAGTAAAGGAAATGCCCATCAAAGAGGCAAAAGAATTGGGAGCGATGGCTCTTTTTGGTGAGAAATATGGAGAAATCGTCCGTGTGGTAGACATCAATGGTTGGTCTACAGAGTTTTGCGGTGGTACGCACGTGTCGAACACTGCGCAGCTTGGTTGCTTCAAAATTCTCTCCGAGTCCAGTGTAGCCGCAGGCATTCGTCGTATTGAAGGAACAACGGGCTATGGCATTTTGAAACTCCTTGATGAGAAAAATGAAATGCTTCATCAAGTTGCGGGGGCGTTGAAGGTAAGCAATGTACACGATTTGCCTCAGCGTGCGGCTGCTGTTTCGGCTGAACTGAAGAATGTGCAAAAAGAACTGGATGACTTGAAAACAGAGATTGCAAATGCGAAGGTTGATGGTCTGTTTGATGATGCGCAAGAAGTAGAAGGCATCAAGATTTTCACCTTATTCTTAACAGGAACGGCGAATGATGCGATACGTGGCATGTGTGACAAAGCTCGCGATAAGGTGCCGGCTTCCGTCACTGCGATTATTGGCGAGTGCGAAGGAAAAACATCGCTTGCCGTTGCAGTGGGTAAAGATGCGCAGGCCAAAGGACTTGCAGCCGGAAAACTGGTAAAACAGATTGCAGCTATCGCTGGTGGAAACGGTGGCGGAAAACCTGACTTTGCTATGGCAGGCATCAAGGATACTTCTAAAATTGATGATGCATTGAATGCAGTGCCGGAGTTGGTGAAGGCTGCATTAAATTCTTGAACCCTATTCGTTTGAAAGGAGGAAGGACAGTGGACTGTTTGTTTTGCAAAATGGTCGCAGGAGAAATCCCGGTAAACAAGGTGTACGAGGATGACACGGTATTGGCGTTTTATGACATTGATCCGCAAGCCCCAGTGCACTTTTTGGTGATTCCGAAAATGCATATTGGGTCTCCTGCGCAGATTAATTCAGAAAATAGTGAGGTTATTGCACATATTTTTGAAGTGATTGCAAAACTTGCCGAGCAGTTGGAGCTGCAAAATGGTTATCGCGTAGTAACCAATTGCGGAAAAGATGGTGGACAAAGTGTACAGCATCTTCACTTCCATGTGCTGGCTAAGCGCAGTCTGGCGTGGCCTCCGGGCTAAAAAACGTTTGTTGTTTTGTAACAGGAAAGGGAGAAATCACCATGCGTAAAACTTATACTCTCACAGTGGCAGGAGTCACTCGTGAATTGCCTCTGTGTCCGGTGAACGAACATTTGGATATTGCTGCTTTTGTAATGTTCAGCGATGTAGAATTGACAGTTGCTTGCGCCAAAGCTCTTTTGGAGAAGCTTCCAGATTTTGATGTAATTGTTACCGCTGAGGCTAAGGGAATTCCGCTTGCCTATGAAATGAGCCGTCAGAGTGGCAAAAAGTATATTCCTGCCCGGAAAGGTGCAAAACTTTATATGGAAAATCCGGTGGTTGTGGAGGATAAATCTATCACAACAGAAGCAGTTCAAAAGCTTGTGATTGACCAGAAGGATTTGGACTATATGTCGGGCAAGCGAGTTGTGATTGTGGACGATGTAATTAGTACAGGCGGAAGCCTTCATGCGCTGGAAACTTTGGTAGGAAAAGGAACGGCAAATATTGTGGCAAAAGCCGCAGTATTGGCGGAAGGCGAAGCGGCTGAACGAACCGATATCACTTATTTGGAACCGCTTCCGCTGTTCTTTAAATGATGTTGGAAAGACGCCGTACCCTGTGCCTGATTGGTTTTACCTATCTTGTTGTACAATTGTTGGCAGGATTTGTGCCGTCGGCGGCCTTGGGGCCGCTGACGGCTGTTTTTATAGTACTTCTGGCACTTCTTCTGATTTTCCACCGAAAAGTAAAAAGAGTATTCCTTTGGACTTTAATATGTGGAGTAGTTTCCCTAGCCTTAGGAATGCGAATGGTATATTTTCGAGTGGTAGTAGATCCGGTGTTGGCGTTAGATGGCACAACCGGATGGATAGAGGCAGATGTGCTACAAACGCGTCCAGGCTTTTCGGAAGAACGGATTTACGCTACGGTGGAAGTAAAATGTCTCAATGGCGAGAGATTGAATCTTCCGTTCCAAACGCAGATTGAGGCCTGTCCGCAAGCGGAGCCCGGAAACCGTATTTCTGCACAAGTTTCCTTTTCAAGCTTGCCGGTCAATGAATATCTGTCAAACAGTCAGGCAAAAGAAGTTTTTATCTGTGCAGAATATGTGTCCGGTTTCCAGAATTTAGGAATCGCAACCGGAGTGAAAAACACGATGCTTCGTTGGCAAATGAAGCTAAAGGATTCTCTATATGAGATTTTGCCATCAGGTTATCGAGAACTGGCATCTGCAATTTGTATTGGATATAAGTCTGACCTACCAGATGAATACAAAGATCAGTTTCAACAAGCGGGACTTTCCCATGTACTGGTTGTCTCAGGGCTTCATTTGTCTGCAGTAGGCGCGATTTGTTATTTGTGGATGAAACGCTTTTTCAATCGTCGGCTGGCCGCAGTAATTTCCTGCTTTTCTATCCTTGCCTTTATGGGAGTCATCGGGTTCACTGCTTCTGTTGTACGTGCCGGTTGTGTAATGATTTTAATTTACGCAGGGAAAATTTTGCGCCGTACAGGGGATACACTTACGAGTATGGGGCTTGCTGCGTTGCTCTTGTGTATACAAAATCCCTTTGCCGCACAAGATGTTGGACTTTTGCTCTCTTTTTCTGCCACTTTGGCGGTTTTGTTTTCTAGCAGCGTAATGGAGCGCTTTTATAGGCGCATGGATGAGCAAAATAAACATCCGGCAAAATTACTAATTCGGATTTACCAAACTGCTTTGGTCACTTTTCTTGTAACCATAGCAACTTTACCTGCAATTGCCTCGATAGGTGGCGGAGTATCCCTTGTGGGAATTTTATGTAACTTAGCGGTTCTACCGGTGGTCCCCGCGGTCGTACTGCTTGGAATCGGATGTTCGGTTATGGGCTTGATACCGCAATTCGTATTTTTGTCTAAGTTATTGGGCTTGGGGTGCGGTATTGGAATACGTTGGATGCTGACAGTCACAGGCGTTACTTCAAAATTGTCTTGGAGCATGATTTATGTGTCGGGCATTTATGCGGTTTTGGTTAGCCTCTGTGCAATTGGAATGATTTTGTTAGCATGGAAATTAGGCTTTTCGCTGAAAACAGGCGTTGGATCTGCAGCATGCTTAGCCCTTTGCGCATACATGATGTATTCGTTTGCAAATGTGAATGTTGTTCATTTTGCAATGGTAGGTTCCGGACTGAATCCTTCTGTGGTTGTGACCCAATCCGATTATACATTGGTAATTTATCGGGGCTCTGTAAGCAATCTGGAGCATGTAAAGGAATATCTTCGCAGTAAAAATCGAAAATCTGTTGACTATGTGATTGATTTGCGCGTAGAAGGGGATTCTCTTCTTTTGGCAGAGCAATTAAATGCGCGGGAAACGCTTTGTGTCCAAGAGTTGAAAAATCATACGGTAAAAACGGTTTTTCGTGATATAATGGTGTATGTGAAAAAACAGGAAAAGGGAAATTTTGCGTGCGTTGATGTGGGTGGCCGTCGTCTTGCGATTGCTGCCGGACAGGTGGAGTTTACTGGCTATCCGGCGCTTGATGTGTATTTTGGTGGAAGTGGAACGCCGATAGCGCTTTCCGCAGAGGCAATCGTTTTGCCGGCTGCCGGCACTTACGATTGGGCACAAAATTTCTCCAAAGTTTATCAAGGTCCATCTGAACAGGAAGTGTGGGTACGTGCAGGTGGCCAAGTAAAAATTGATGAGGTTCGCAATGGTTTTGAATGAACAAAGCTTTCAGAAAATCCTGGGAGAATTAGAAAAGTACGCAGTCTTTTATTATTACTCAACTGAAGAATATTTGGTTCGGAATTATGCTGCACGGACATTGATGCTGTTATCTCGGGAAACGGATGCAGAAATTACAAAGATTGATGGACCCGCACCATCGATTGGGGAGATAGTAGCGGCCGCAGGTACAATATCGCTTTTCGGTACGAAGCGTGTGGTGGAATTGGCGTTTGTGGAGCCAGCCTCCATGAATGATGCAGATGTTGATGCCCTGTGTGATTTGTTTCAAAGTACGGAAAATGCTGTAATTGTTTTTTATACAGTATTTAAAGATGACAAAGCCAAACAAACCAAAAAGGCCAAAAAACTAATTGAAGCGGCTACAAAATATGGTGTTGCTGCGGAACTATTAAAACCGGGGCCACAGGACGCAAAACGCTTTATTCAGCAAAAAGCAAAAGAGTTAGAAACTTCATTGGAACCGGGCGCAGATGCTGCGTTACTGGAAAGATGTGGGACGGATTTGTTTTTATTGGAAAATGAACTTTCAAAACTGGCGGCTGCAAGTGGATATACACAAATTACAAAAGAGCTTATAAGCTTTATGGGAACTCAGAATATTGAGGCGGATGTTTTTGAGATGGTGAGATTCGTTACGTCCAAAAATAAGCAGCAAGCATTTTATAAGCTAAAACAACTTTTGGAATTGCAGAATGAGCCTATCGCAATTGCGGCGGCCTTGGCGGGATCGTTTATTGATATGTATCGGGTCAAATGTGGCGCATCTTTCCGGAAGAACTATGCTTCGGTTCACAAGGATTTTGGATATCGTGGTAGTGACTACCGCCTTCGAAAATCTGGAGAGGCGGCGTCCCGCTATACTTTGAAGCAGCTTGCTGAAATTTTACAGATCTTACAACGATTAGATGCATCGTTAAAATCCTCGGCGGCAGATAAAAGTGTATTGTTACAAACTGCGCTTTGTGAGATCATGCAAGTGGGAGAGAAGTGATAT
>NZ_CAUWGY010000043.1:0-18422 GCF_963558415.1 uncultured Ruthenibacterium sp.
ACCAGGACCCAGATGCCGTCGCTGTCGCGCGCGAACGTTTGCAGGGACTTCCTGCGACGGTCGTTCAAATAAACTTTCGGTACGCCGATCAGGCTTTAAAAGAGATGAATGTTGATGGCTTGGATGGCGCATTGTTGGATTTAGGCGTATCATCCCATCAGTTGGATGAGATTTCTAGAGGATTTTCCTACCAGGGAGACGCTCCTCTGGATATGCGAATGAGTCAAAGTGGTCCAACGGCGGCAGACCTTGTTAACAACGAAACGCGTGAGGAACTTTCCAGAATTTTAAAAGAGTATGGAGAGGAACCTTATGCCTGGCAAATTGCAGGAAAAATAGTCGCTTATAGGCAAAATGAACCAATTCTTACCACATCACAACTTGTGCATGTGATTACAAGCGCATTGCCGCCAGCCGTTCGTCGCAAGGAAAAAAATCCGGCTCGAAGAAGTTTTCAGGCGCTCAGGATTGCTGTCAATGGAGAACTGGATGCTCTCAGTGAAGGAATGAATGCGATTTTTGATGCCTTGCGTCCAGGTGGTAGATTTTGCATTATCACGTTTCATTCGCTGGAAGATCGGCTTGTCAAGCAAAGATTTCGCCTGTGGGCAACGGCGTGTACATGCCCGCCGGAATTCCCCGTTTGCGTATGTGGCGGAAAGGCTAAGGCAAAGCTCATTACCAAAAAACCAATTGAGGCGAGTGCTCAGGAACAAGAGGAAAATCGCCGTGCGCGAAGTGCAAAGCTTCGCATCATCGAAAAGCTGTGATTTGAGAGGGGGACGGTTGCTATGCAGTCAGCAACTGTTTATGATTTAGAGACATTTGCGCCGCGCCAGGCTCGTCAGCGTCGTGAACTGAAAGTTGTTAAGAATACAAAACCTTTAGCGAAAGCCCCTTGGCAACATCTGTGGATAGTTAAGGGAGCGCTTTTGGCTGTAATGTTTTTAACTTTGGTAGGAAGTTTGTTGTATTCTCAGGCCAAAGTGACCGAACTTGGTGCAGCCATCGATAGTCAGAAAGCGGTTTTGTCGGATTTGGAGAGTGATTATGACTATCTAACCAGTCAGATGGAAATGAAAACCAATATGAAAAGCGTAGAAGAATACGCCACAAGTCAGCTTGGACTGGTAGCTTTGGATCGTTCCCAGATTACCTATGTATATGGTGATGACGAGAACAGCATTGTACGTCATAAAACGGGTTTAGGACAATTGGCAAACGATGTCTCGCAAGGGATCTTGAGCTTTGTGGAATACATCGCGCCATAGTGAAATACATATTTATCACTGGTTTGATTGTGTGCGAAGCGACGAACCAGTGATAATTCTTTTTCTCCGTCATAATAAATTGAAATAAGGAGAGACTATGAAAGGGCCAGATAAACGTCAACAATCGAATCAAGACGTCAATAACCCGCCAACCAAGCCGCAAAGCAGCGTCAATTTTGGCATGCGCGTGCGCGCCGGAATTGTGGCGGGGTTTTTTGCGATTTTTTCCTGTTTGTTGATTTATAACCTTTTTCAGCTTCAGATTGTTGATGAAAAAGGTTATGCGGAAAAAGCAGAAGATCAACAATTGAAAGACGAGACGATTACCCCAAACCGTGGTGTGATCTATGACACCAATATGAAGGTATTAGCGCGGAGTGCAACTGTTTGGGATGTGACTGTGTCAACACGCGATA
Organism: uncultured Ruthenibacterium sp.; assembly: GCF_963558415.1. Classification (NCBI taxonomy): domain Bacteria; kingdom Bacillati; phylum Bacillota; class Clostridia; order Eubacteriales; family Oscillospiraceae; genus Ruthenibacterium; species uncultured Ruthenibacterium sp. Next base: position 1,688 of record NZ_CAUWGY010000043.1, read on the forward strand.
TGGAGAAATACGGAACCGATCTCTATACAGTGGCAAGAAATCTCAGTCAGATTTTGGAGATGGATGAGACTGAACTGCTTACGAAATTGACGGAAAATCCCGATTCAAACTATGTCCTCATCAAGAGGAAGGTGGAAAAGCCAGTTGCCGATTCCATCACTAGCTGGATGGATGAGTACAACAACACCGAAGGAAACGAAGATCATCCAATTACAGGAATCTATCTTACACAGACCAGTAAACGCTATTATCCCTATGGAGATTTGGCATCGAGCGTTATTGGTTTTACAAATGTAGATGGAAATGGTGTCACCGGATTAGAACTATATTATAATGAAGAGCTGACAGGAACGCCTGGACGCATTTTGACAACGGAAAATGCTTGGGGTTATGAATTGGCAAACGATAATTACCAAGCTAAGTACGATGCACAGGATGGATATAGTTTGGTGACTACGCTGGATGAAACGATCCAGAGTTGTTTGGAAAAGTACCTCTCTAATGCGGTCGAAGAACATAACGTAGAACGCGGTATGGGCATCGTAATGAATGTGAATACAGGCGAAATTTATGGTATGGCGACGGAACCGGACTTTAATCTGAATGACCCGTATACGCTGTACGATACAGAGCTCGCAAATCAAATTGCATCCATTCAAGATGAGACGGAACAAAACAATCAATTGCAAGCTGCTTGGCAAAGTATGTGGCGTAACAGAGCCGTATCGGATATTCTTTTCCCGGGCTCTGTGTTTAAAGTGATTACGGCTTCGGCAGCGCTGGATTCAGGCAAAGCAAACATCAATACGACTTTTGAAGCATGTACAGGTCGTATCAAAGTTGCAAGCAATCCGGATGTGTATATGAATTGTGCTGAGCACAGCGGACACGGTGTGCTGAATCTTGCACAGGGATTGGATAATTCTTGTAACCCGTATTTCATTCAACTGGGCTGGCAAATGGGATCAGATGTTTTCTGCGATTATTTGCAAGCGTTCGGCTTTACGGAGCGAACCGGAATTGATATGTACGATGAGGCGGTTAGCCAGACGGTGAGCCGGGATAAAATGACGGCAGTGTCCTTGGCGTCTTCCGCGTTTGGACAGACGAGTGCCGTTACACCGATTGCGATGATTACTGCGATTTCGGCTGCAGTAAACGGAGGAAATTTGGTGCAGCCTCATGTGGTACGTCAGGTCTTGGATTCGGAAGGAAACATTGTGGAAACCATCGGAACCACGGTGAAACGGCAGGTTATAAGCGAGACTACCAGCGAAACGATTTGCAGCATTTTGGAAGAAAGCGTGGATAATGGGCACGGTAAAAATGCACATGTTCCAGGTTATCGTGTAGGCGGCAAGTCTGGTACAAGTCAGAAAAACCAGGGCCTGAGCGGCGAAGATGACGAGCAAACTTATATTGCTTCTTTTGTCGGCTTCGCTCCCGCGGATGATCCTGAAATTGCAGTTTTAATTGTTTTGGATAATCCCAACAGCCCCACAGGAAGCACGTATGGTGGTTCGCTTGCAGGACCAGTGGTGCAAAATATTCTCAGCGAAACTCTACCGTATCTCGGCTTTGAGCCAGAATATACAGAAGAGGAATTGGCAGTTGTGGCAAGTCCGGTGCCGGATGTTGTTGGAAGTTTGACCAACAATGCGATGAGTACGTTGCATAATGCTGGATTTAATGGAAAGATTGTTGGTTCTGGTACTACCGTCACTTATCAGTATCCTGCCGCCGGCATTAGTGTAAATCGACAATCCACCGTGATTCTTTATACAGACGAGGGTGCAACAGGAACAATGGTGCAGGTTCCCAATGTGGTTGGGCAAAGTATTCGCGTTGCGACGGAAATGTTGGAGGCTGCAGGCTTGAATATCAGCATTACCGGTACAAATGACGAGTCATCCAGCACGGTTGTTGCGGCACTTCAGCGTATCGAAGCTGGCACGGAAGTGGAAATGGGCACTGTAGTGGAAGTGGAGTTCCATGACACTTCCTCAACGGACTAAACAGAACGCTGCTTAAGGAGGCGTTTTTATGGATTTGAGACAATTGTTTGAAGGAGTTGCCTACCATGGAGATCTACCGCAGGGAGAGGTCACTTTGGTTACGCAAGATTCTCGAAAGGTGGCTCCGGGCGCAGTTTTCGTATGTACAAAAGGGAGATCTTTTGACGGTCATGCCTATGCTCAAAAAGCATTGGATGCAGGAGCATGCTGTGTTGTTACAGAACGTCCAATGGGTTTTGAACGAGAGGTTCAGGTCGAGAATGGACGAAAGGCCTATGCGCTTTTGTGCCAGAACTTTTTTGGCCGCCCGGCAGAAAGGCTTCATCTTGTGGCGGTAACAGGCACAAATGGCAAGACAACGGTGACGACCCTCATTAAACAAATTTTGGAGCAAGTGGGTTGCAAAGTTGGCCTGATCGGGACAATTCACACAGAAATTGACACCATGGAAGTGCCTGCAAAGTTCACGACTCCTGAGGCGTGGGATCTGGCCGCCCTTATGGCGCGCATGGAAAAGGCTGGTTGCAGTTATGTGGTCATGGAAGCTAGCAGTCAGGCGCTAGATCAATTGCGCCTATGGGGATTGCACTTTGACGTGGGCATTTTCACAAATTTAACTCAGGATCATTTGGACTATCACGGCACATTTGAAAACTATTTTACTGCGAAAAAGAGCCTGTTTGCGCAAGTGAAGACGATGGTAGTAAATTTGGATGATCCCTATGGGAAGAGACTTATCAAAGAAACTTGTACAGAGAATGTAATCACCTTTTCTTCAAACGATGACGAAGCGGACTACACTGCAAGAAATATCGAACTTTCAGCTTCCGGTGTGCGATTTGAAATGGTTGGAACAGGGTTTATTCAGCGTGTAAAGTTCCCGATGCCCGGAGACTATTCCGTACACAATGCACTTGCCGCTGCCGCGGGTGTTATAGCGTTGGGTGTTGATCCGCATACAGCGGCCAAGGCATTAACTTCGACAAGAGGGGTTCGTGGCCGGTGCGAAGTATTGTATCATGGAGAATTTACCATTTTGTGTGACTTTGCTCATACGGGAGATGCAATCGAAAAAGTGCTTTCCGGGTTGGCTCCTTTTGCCAAGGGGCGCCTGATTGCGTTATTTGGGTGTGCAGGTGAACGGGATGCCAAAAAACGTCCACTGATGGGTGAAGCTGTTGTAAAGTATGCTGATTTTGCAATTTTGACTTCCGACAATCCCCGCAAAGAAAATCCGTATGATATAATAGGGGACGTTGAACCGATTCTGAAGGCATCTGGAAAGCCATATCTTGTGGAAGTGGAGAGACGAACTGCACTGCAAAAGGCGTTAATGATGTTGCGTGCGGGCGACGTGCTTGTGTTATGTGGAAAAGGCCATGAGGATTATCAAGCAATCGACGGGGTCACAATTTATTTGGATGAACACCGCATCGTTCGTGAATGGTTGCAAATGAAACATTTGGTATAAACGAATTTGTGGCGTTCAAAGGAGGAAGTTATTTATGCGTTCAATCTTGGCAAATGAACTTTGTAAAGGCTTAGGAGATTTGCCGGAAAATCCGATGATTTCTGGTGTCGTTACTGATAGTAGGGAAGTAGCGTCGGGAAATTTGTTCGTTTGCATCAAGGGTGAGCGTGTAGATGGTCACAATTTTGCAACCGCTGCGCTGGAAAAAGGCGCGGCAGCGGTGCTCTGTCAGTATCCGGTTGCAGGAGTTCCCCAAAATAAATGTATTTTAGTAAAAGATCCATTGGACGCGATGATTCAGATGGGAGCGAATTATCGGGCAAAATTTTCCCCGGTTTTACTAGGTGTAACGGGAAGTGTGGGAAAAACAACCACGAAGGAATTTTGCTATTCTGTTTTTTCTTCTTTTGGAAATACTTTAAAAACAGAAGGAAATCAAAACAACGAGATTGGTGTTCCGCGAACCCTGTTCCGTTTGGATGAAAGCGTGCAGTATGGCGTGGTTGAAATGGGAATGCAGGCACTGGGAGAAATTGAAAAGTTGACTCTTGCGGTGCGCCCTGCAGGATCGATTATCACGTGGATCGGTCAGTCGCATTTGGAATCTCTGGGCACACGAGAGAATATTTTAAAGGCCAAAATGGAAATTTGTAAAGGAATGTCAGATGGGGCCCCTTTAGTGATCAATGCGGATAATGATTTGCTCTCTACTGCCAGAGTGCCATCTTATCTGCGGCGGGTCACCTTTTCTACAAAATCGGCGGCGGACGTGCAGGCGATTAACATTCATGGAGATGAAAAGGGAACGGACTTTACAATTGTTGATCGCGAAAATGGTGAGCATCTAGCGTTTATTCCGACGATGGGAGAACACAATGTGGCGGATGCCTTGAGCGCTTATGCTTTGGCGACTCGCTTGGGATTAGATGCTGCCGTTGCAGCAAAGGCATTGGCAAATTATGCCACAACGGGACATCGGCAAAACATTGTAAAACATTGCGGGGTAACAGTGATTGAAGATTGCTATAATGCCAGTCCGGATAGCATGCGTGCGGCTTTGGGCATTTTAGCAGATTATCCTGTGCAGGGACGGCGCATTGCGATTTTGGGAGATATGTTTGAGTTGGGCGAAATCTCCGAGCAAGCGCACGCGAGTGTAGGGGATATGGTGGCAAAATCAGGTGTAGACCTTCTTTTGACGGTGGGACAAGAGGCACAGATTATTTGGCAACGCGCGTCTTCTTTAGGTGTGAATGCGATCCATTGCGTGGATAAAAAAGAAGTACTGAACAGACTTTTGGAACAGGTGTGTTCGGGAGATGCTTTGCTATTTAAAGCAAGCCACGGAATGGCTTTGGAAACGATTTTGAAAGACTTTTATGAGCAGTTTCACGGATAAAACACGGGGACCCTCTGTATAAAAATTCGCAGGAGAGTGTAAATCATGGAAAAATTTGCGTTTTTGACCGCGGCTTTCGGTGCCATGTTTATTACCGCAGCTTCCGGTTTGGTAATTGTCCCGGCCCTGCGGAAACTCCATTTTGGACAGACCATCAAAGAGATTGGTCCCACTTGGCACGCGGGAAAAAATGGAACGCCAACCATGGGCGGTTTAACGTTTTACCTGGGTGTTCTTCTGGGCGTTGTTGGTGGATATATGGTACTGGCGGTAAGTGTTCCGCAGGTGCTCGGAAATTACTTTTCTCAGCAAAGCGTATCGTTGTTCATTGCTGTTTTAACCAGTTTTGCGTTCGGTTTGGTCGGGTTTGTAGATGACTATATTAAAGTAGTAAAAAAGAGAAATCTTGGGTTGCGTGCACGTGCCAAAATAGTTGCACAGATTCTTATTACGGGTGCATTTTTAACGTCGCTTCATTTGAATGGAACGTTGACAACATTGGTTGCACTGCCTCTGTTTGGCGTTGTTGATTTTGGATATTTCTTTTATCCTATTTCTTTTTTGCTGATCATTGGTATGGTTAATGCGGTGAACCTAACAGACGGAATTGACGGTTTAGCTGCCAGTGTTACATTTGTTTCCATGTTGGGCTTTTTGTTTATTTCCAGTATGTTGGGCCAAACTAGCATAGCGGTCTTTTCTGCGGCAGTAGCAGGTGGATGCGGCGGCTTTTTGGCATGGAACTTTTATCCCGCGAAAACTTTTATGGGCGATACAGGCAGTATGTTTCTGGGGGGCGCTGTTGTTTCGGCGGCCTATTGTATGGGAAGACCGGAGCTTCTCCTGTTCCTTGGCTTTATATATCTGATTGAAGCGTTCAGTGTAATGCTGCAGGTGGGATATTTTAAATTAACTCACGGAAAACGAATTTTTAAAATGAGTCCGATTCATCATCATTTTGAGATGTGTGGATGGAGTGAAATTAAAATTGTTGCGGTTTTCAGTTTGGTGTGTCTGATTGGAGTGGCACTCGGCTGTTTGTTTGTCTATTTGTATTAATATGTTTGTTTGAATGGAGGTGGCAATATGCCGGATGCAGCAAGGGCGTTGAAAAAGAAAGCTGCATTTTTCCGTGCAGATGCGGGCTCAATCGATGCGCCTTTTGCGATTATTGTAGCAATTTTGGTTGCATTTGGTTTGGTGATGGTATTCAGTGCCAGTTATGCCACCGCGTTATATCGTTTTGATGACAGTTTCAAATTTATCCGTCAGCAGGCAATTTTTGCCGCTGGTGGATTTGTTGTTATGCTCTTTGTAGGGTTTAAAATTGATTATCATTTCTTACATCGGTTTGCATGGTTCTTGATGATAGGCGCATTGGCGCTTTTGGTCATTGTACTATTTATGCAACCACTTAACGGTGCACGTCGTTGGATCGTTGTTCCGGGATTGGGAACGCTTCAACCATCTGAGGTGGCAAAATTTGCAGTGATTGTTTTGTTCGCCCATATCATCTCCATTAATCATAAACGGATGAAAACTTTTTTATATGGAGTTCTTCCTTTTGTGGTGATTTTGGGCGTTATTGCAGGCCTTATGCTCATGGAGCCGCACCTGTCCGGAACGGTGTTAATCATGGGGATTGGCGCATCCATGATGTTTGTGGGTGGAACAGGTATCATCTGGTTTGTTTTAGCGGTAGCAGTCGTTGTAGTGGGTGTGGGCGGTGCCGTTATTTTGAAGCCGGATTTGGTGCCTTATGCTTTGGAGCGAATTGAAACCTGGCAAAACCCCTGGTTGGATTCTTTAGGCAGTGGTCACCAAACCATTCAAAGCCTCTATGCAATTAGTTCGGGAGGGCTTACCGGTCTTGGCATTGGAAATTCCAGACAGAAACATTTGTATCTTCCGGAGCCCCACAACGATTTTATTTTTTCCGTAATTTGTGAAGAGTTAGGATTTATAGGTGCGTTATTGGTAATTTTCCTGTTTATCGCACTGCTTTTGCGAGGTTTGTATATAGCATATACGGCAAAGGATAAATTTGGCTCTATGCTAGTAGTCGGCATCATGGTTCAGGTTACGCTTCAGGCGGTGTTGAATATTGGTGTGGTGACCAATACCATTCCTAATACGGGAATCAGTTTGCCCTTCTTTTCCTATGGCGGAACCTCTTTATTGATGCTGCTGGGAGAAATGGGAATTGTGCTAAGTGTTTCCAGAGAAGGAAGTGGGCGAAAAACTTGACAAAACGGATACAATACGAAAAAATAGAACAAGAATACGGACGGAGCGTCCATGCGTATTGAGCATGGACGCTGATGCTGTTTAGAGCGGAGGTTTTTTATGAAGGTCCTGATTGCTGCCGGCGGTACGGCTGGTCATATTAATCCGGCTTTGGCTATAGCAGGAGCTATACGAGAACATCGCCCGGATGCTGAGATTCATTTTGCGGGACGAAAAAAGGGAATGGAATACGGATTGGTCACGAAAGCTGGCTATCGTTTTCATTCGATTGAAGTAAACGGGATTCAACGTAGACTTACGCCTAAAAACGTGGTCCGCAATGTGGTGGCGTTGTATCATTTGGCCCTGAGCGTACCCCGGGCAAATGCTATATTGGACGAAGTTCGCCCGGATTTAGTGATTGGAGCGGGAGGGTATGTAAGCGGTCCGATTCTGCAGGCTGCGGCTAAAAAAGGAATTTTGACCGCTATTCATGAACAGAACGCTTTCCCGGGCGTTACTAATAAAATTCTTGCCAAACATGTGGATATAGTGTTTGCTGCAATGCCGGATGCAGTAGAGCGGCTGGCTGCTCCACAGAAAACGGTCATCGTTGGAAATCCGGTGCGAGCAGAAATATATGCCCAAGATCGAGTAGAGGCAAGACGCTCTCTTGGACTTGCACAAGGGCAAATTATGCTGCTTTCTTTTGGCGGAAGCTTGGGAGCGCAGCGAGTGAACGAGGTAGTGGCGGATTTAGCTCAATGGGAATTAAAAGAAAGAAATTTTTATCACATACATGCGACCGGAAGTATTGAAAAAGATGATTTTGCTAAACTTAGCGCAGAGAAAAAAATAGATCACGATCCTCGTTTTGTAATACGAGAATATATCGATGATATGCCGCGCCTGTTGGCTGCTGCGGATTTGGTAATTAGCCGTGCAGGTGCATTAACATTGGCGGAAATCGCCGCGATGGGGCGAGCCTCTATATTGATCCCTTCACCCAATGTTGCAGAAAATCATCAGTATCACAATGCCATGCAGCTCCAAAAATTAGGAGCGGCTGTCGTTGTGGAAGAAAAGAATTTAACGGGTCAGAAGTTGATTGAAATTGTAGATGGATTGACCCAAAATGCTGCGGATTTGATGGAAATGGGGATAAAGGCTAAAGCGCTCTCACAGCCGGATTCTCTTGAAAAAATATGGAAAACGTTAGAACCACACCTTGAAAAAGTAAATTAGGCTGAATTTTCACACAAAAGTCCTCTTTCACATAAGATGGAATGTTCTCACTTAAACGGGACATTGGACATTGGAACGGAGGGCTTGGTATGGATACTTGGAAAATCAGCGGCGGAGAGAGTTTGTTCGGAAGCGTTCGTATTCCCAGTGCAAAAAACAGTGTTTTGCCGTTGATGGCAGCATCGTTGCTGTGCAGTGGAACAGTGACATTGACGGATGTACCAAACCTTTCGGATGTGATGGCATCGCGTCGGATTTTGCAGAGCTTGGGTTGTAAAGTTCGCTGGAAAGGAAGAACGCTTTCCATTACGCCTGGCCAACAGATTGGCAGCACGGTACCTGAAGAATATATGCGCGCAATGCGTTCTTCTGTTTTTTACCTTGCGCCTTTGCTGGTTCGAACAGGAAAGGCTTTGATTTATACTCCAGGCGGATGCCGATTGGGAGCGCGTCCGATCGACCTTCATTTGAAGGGGTTAGCGGATATGGGGGCGGAAATACGTCAGTCCGGGAACGCTTTGGAGGTAACGGCTCCGACGGGATTACATGGTGCTCAGATTTCTTTGCGTTTTCCAAGTGTTGGTGCAACAGAGACTCTGTTGATGGCCGCTGTCTGTGCCCGTGGAGAAACCATTTTGCGAGGAGTCGCAATTGAACCTGAGGTAATTGACCTCATTCGTTTTTTACAAAGTGCAGGCGCGTGTATTACAGGAGCAGGGTCCCGCACATTACATATCATGGGACGGGATTTTTTGAGTGGAACGCAGTTTCGTCCATGTCCCGATCGCATTACTGCGGCAACGGTTTTATGTGCTGTGGCAGGATGTGGTGGTGAGGCGCTTCTTACCAATACTTGCAATGACGATTTGCTTCCGATTGTTCGCGTGCTGCGTCGTGCTGGATGTTCGATTGCGGCATGTGGCCCACACTCTCTTGCAATTTCCAGTTGTGGTCGTGTTGGTGGAGTGGAAAATCTTTTCACAGATGTGCATCCGGCGTTCCCAACAGATGCGGCGCCTCTTGTGGGGGCTGCCATGCTGCGAGCTCAGGGAGAGACTGCAATTACGGATACGATTTTTGAAAATCGATTTTCCTGTGCAGAAGGTTTTTCTGCCTTAGGTGCGAGCGTTAGCGTTTCAGGAAGAACTCTGTATGTACACGGAGTACCAGCATTGCGTGCTGCTCGCATTTGTGCACCGGATTTGCGCGGTGGTGCGGCTTTGGTGATTGCCGCTTTGCAGGCGGAAGGGGAAAGCTATCTGACAGGGATTGACCATATTGCACGTGGTTACGAAGATTTGACGTCCCTTTTAGGAAAACTAGGGGCACGAATTGTTTCTACTCATTGGATGGATGAATGATACAAGGAAAGGAGATGACGGCGATGTCTGATAAAAAACAGCAAAGACCGGTTTTTGATCGGCAACCACAGCCTCGCCGTCGCACTCCTTCCCGACCGGTATATGATTATGACCAGCAAACGCAGAGATCTTCTTCCCATTCATCTCCACAGCGTCCGGTTTATGATTATGATCGACAGACGGCAAATTCCGGTTTGCATAAGGCGCCTTCTCGGCCGGTATATGATTATCGTTCTCCTGCATCTGAACGGCCACGGACACGTGAACCGGCCCCTTTTGTGAATGAAATCGATGACGCTGCGCGACGTGCGAAAGTTGTTCCGAGAGTGGAAAAAAGTATCCCTCGCAGAGACCAGTCATACGTAACGAATTCCACTCGAAAAAGTGGTTCTTTTCCAGTGCAACCGCCAAGACATGAAATGCGTCAGCGCGAATGGCATGCGACTGCCCAGCAAGAGGTTCCCTTGAAGCCACGAGCGCCACTTTATGATCAGCAGGCCGAAAAAAATCAACTTCATCCGACCAAGAAGTCTTCTGCCAAGGCAAAAAGAAAAGCGGTTAGAAGGACGGATAAAAAGAAAAAGAAAGAACTTACACCTGGGCAGGCAAGACGAAAAAGACGGATTCGATATGCGCTTGCAGGGGTTTTTGTAACCGCAGCTTTGGCGGTTGGAGTGGTGGTTTCTGCGGCAACATTGTTCAAGATTAAAACCATCGAGATTCAGCAACCTGAGGGTGGAACCCTCTATAGCGACGATCAAATTTTGGCGGCTTTTGGTCATCCATTGGGCGAAAATTTATTTGGCTTTTCGCCAGAGGAAAGCGAAAAAAACTTGTTAGAAGTTTTACCTTATTTGGAAACCGTTACCATTCAGCGGCGGTTACCGGATGAGGTGGTTATTCAGGTTACGGCTGCAACGGAATATTGTGCAGTTACCAGTGATTCGGGATGGGTTGTGTGTAGTACTAGTCTAAAAGTGTTGCGAATCGATAGTCAGGTCCCTGCTGGGATTGTTCAGGTAGACGGTGCAATTGCTCAATCGCCTTCTCCGGGGCAGCCTTTAAATCTTACAGAACCGGACAAGCTCGATGCTGTGCAAAAAGTACTTACCAAAGCACAGGAACAGGGACTTGCGCCCATTAACCAGATCGATGTTTCTGATTTGTATGAAATTAGTTTTTTGTATGATGGTCGTATTCGAATTGTCTTGGGAACGGTCAACGATCTTGATTACAAAATTGACTGGGCTTGGCGATTGGTGACACCTGGAGAGACAGAAGAAGGGCTGACTGAATCAGACAGAGGAACTTTGGATGTGAGCAGCCGAAATGAGGACGGAAGAGGACAAGCTATTTGGCGTTCCGGGTCTTTGTAAAACAATCGTTTTTTTCACTTTCTCAGAAATACTATTGAATTTTCGCGGAAAATCTGGTATGGTAATATATAATGTATAATACTAAAATTGTCTTTTAGGGGGAATTCTCGTGGCGTTCATCCTCGATGAAGAACTGCAGAATATAACAAATATTAAGGTCGTAGGTGTTGGCGGCGGCGGTGGAAACGCTGTGAACCGCATGGTTCAGAGTGGTTTGCGCGGTGTCGAATTTATCAGCATGAATACCGACCAACAAGCTCTTTACAATTCAAAAGCCACGCAAAAGGTGCAGTTGGGCGCAAAGCTGACAAAAGGACGTGGAGCGGGTGCCGATCCTGAGGTCGGCCAGCGTAGTGCCGAGGAAAGTCGTGATGAAATTGCACAGGCACTTAAAGGTGCACAGATGGCGTTTATTACGGCTGGTATGGGTGGCGGCACTGGAACAGGTGCTGCTCCTGTTGTTGCAGAAGTTGCAAAAGAACTTGGAATTTTGACTGTTGGTATTGTTACCAAGCCGTTTGCCTTTGAAGGAAAACGGAAAATGAGTATGGCTGAGATCGGAATTAGCGGCCTTTTGGACCGTGTGGATTCGTTAATTGTAATCCCCAATGAGCGTTTGAAACTGATCAGCCAAGAGAAAATAACTTTGATGAATGCCTTTGAGGCTGCGGACAATGTTTTGCGTCAGGGTGTAGAGAGCATTTCTTCTCTGATCAACGTTGCAGCCTTTATCAATTTGGATTTCGCGGATGTACGTAGCATTATGAAAGATGCCGGCTATGCACATATGGGCGTTGGTTCGGCGAAAGGTGTAAATAAGGCAGAGGATGCTGCCAATGCTGCGATTTCCAGCCCCTTGTTGGAGACAAGCATTGCTGGTGCGCGTGGCGTAATTATCAACATTACCTCTTCTCCTGATATTGGATTGGATGATGTTGAAAAAGCAGCAACATTGGTAACCAATTCTGCTCATCCAGAAGCGAATATCATCTGGGGTGCTGCTTTTGACGAAACGTTGAAAGATGAGATGGTTATTACAGTAGTTGCGACGGGTTTTGATGTCGGTACACAGAATGTAGGTGGAACGGCGTCGGAAAGCGTTGGCTCTTATGGTGGCAATTATACCTTCAGCAGTGAGCAGGCTCCTGTTCAGCAGGCTCCTGTGGCACCGCAGGTAGCTGCCCCGGTTCAGCAGCCGGTCGAAGCCGCAGTTACAGCTCCTGTTCAGGCGCCCGAAGCGGTACCCGCGCCGTCTCCGGCTCCGATTCAGGAAGAACCGGATGATTATTTTGATGATATTCTCAACATGCTGAATAACCGCAGTAACTGATAAAAAATGAAAGCGGGGCCAATGGCCCCGCTTTTCCCTATTTAGGTTAAGTTTATGTGAGGGGAGGTGCGCTCATGGAAAAACAGCAGGATTTGGGGGAACAAAAAGGATTTCGAGGAGAACTCTTCGGATTTAATCGTGTTGAGGTTTTGAGTTATATTGAGCGCATTTCGGCGGCAAATGCTGAAAAGGCTAAGGCTCTTGGTGAAACCATTGATAAATTGCAAAAAGAATTGCAAGCATCCTTAGAAGGACGGCAAACAGCGGAAGAAAAATTGGCTGATTTACAGCAGGAGCATGAAACCTTTTTAAGCCGCACAAAAGAGGTATGTGCACAGCTTGAAACGGAAAAGATGCGTGCAGAAACGGCTGTAAAACAGGCAGACCGCCTTCAGCAGGAACTAAAAAAGGCTTCGAATGACGCTGCGGCTTTTCGCCAGCGTCTGCTTTCCCGCGAAAAAGAATTGGATGAGCTGAAGCAACAGAATACTGGTTTGACAGAAAAGATTACGAAGTTAGAAGAAAGCATTCATTTGTATGAGTCAAAACAGAAGGCGGCGTTGAGCGAGAGAGAGCAAATGGCTGCGGAAGCTAAACTTGTTTTGGAAAAGGCCAAAATAAAAGCAGATGATGTGGTCAAAGAAGCACAGGCCAAGGCACAAATGAAGTTGGAGCAGGCTGAAGGCCAGGCGGCATTGGTGCTTGCAAAAGCAAGCGAAGAAAAGTCTTTGATTAAGGCACGAATGTCGGAATCAGCGGATAGCATTGCGGCCAGTGTAGTTGTGCTAAAATCTCAATTGGAGCATGTGAATAAGGAGATTGTTTCAGCTTCCAATGAATTATTAAAAGCAACGGATGGAATTTCGGCTGCATTGGGTAATACACAGCGCGATTTGGAAAAGCTAGGCTTACAAATGCAGAATTATCCTCAGCAGACGAAGGTCCCAGCGTATGCGCCACCCGCGCAAGCAGAAAAACAGGATTCTCTAGAGGTTTCTCCTGTGCGTATTCCGCAAGGAGTGCTTCCCGAATCTTTTGATGAAGAGCGCTACCGTGCCTCTTGGGAAAAAATTAGGAATGAGGAAGCTCAAAAAGATCGATATTATGATGCTTTGGCGCGTGAAGAATGGAATCGCACTCATAAATTATCTTGTATGAACAATACGCAGAGAGATAGTTCTGTTCCTGTGGTACAAGTGGAAGATAAAATGTTCCAAAATGTTTCACAAACGGCACAGTATCCCTATGACAGGCAGCAAGTGGTTCAACAGCCAATTGTAGGCCATCTTCATCGTCCGACTGCAATGCCGTTTGCGCCGTTTGATAAGGATGTTCAGCGAACTTCGTCTAATGAGGCACAAAAGGAATCAAATGTGCAGCAGGAGTGGGGAGAATATGTGCCTACTCCCACACCGGTTACACCGATTGCTTCGTTTTCTGAGCCGTTTTTGGCAGCGCAGGAGCCGGCAACGCAGAGCGCACCGGATTTAGAAGAAATGCCTAAATTAAGAAAAACGGTCTCTCGTAATGTGCAAAAGAACGATCCCATAATGCAAGAACCGGTGATCATTCCGTACGATGCACCTATTCCAGAAATGGTTGATCCTGGGGTGAAGCATAAACCCGAGCCGGAGCCTTCCGCAAAAGAGAGCTCTCCGGGAGAAACGACTTTATCGGATGCGTTGCTTGAGAATCTGAACAAACTATTAAATGGAAACAAATAACAAAAAACCCGGCTTTGCCGGGTTTTTTGTGTAAAGAAAAATATAAAGCTTGTATAATGTGTACTCTCGTGGTATAGTATATAAATAGCAAAAGGAGGTTTTGATGATGGCTTTGGATTTAACAAAACAAAATTTTGATCAAGAAACGCGTAATGGAACGGTGATTGTAGATTTTTGGGCATCTTGGTGCGGTCCTTGCCGTATGTTGGCTCCCGTAGTGGAACAAATTTCGCAGGAGCATAAAGACTGGAAAGTTTGTAAAGTAAATGTGGACGAAGAGCCTGAATTGGCTCAGCAATTTGGTGTAATGATTCCTACCGAGGTTCATCTTTCGAATGGTACGGAAGTAGGAAGAAGTGTCGGCTTAATGGCAAAAGAACAGCTTTTGGCTCAACTTCACCTGTGAAAAAATCCCGCTGTAACACAGCGGGATTTTTTTATTTTCGATTTACGCTGCTTGTCCCTTTTTCAAGTAGATAAGTAGCTTCCAAATCCGAAAGGTGCAATTTTACAGCAAGAGGGTATTGATCGTAAGCGTTGCTGATAGTGAAACTTCCACCACGCACAGAGTCATCAAAACCACCCATATGCCAACGAATTGCAACAGCTTCCGCAGGTTTCAAACGCAAAAAACGTTCAATCAAATACACACTTTTTTCACCGTGACCATAAGGAAATGCATCCTGCACAGTAAAGTTCGGAACTCGTTCCCATTGACCTGTTGTATCGTTTTTTACATTTCTAAATCCAGCTTTATAGTAATTGGCCTTGCACAAATCATGGAGAAGTGAAACGATGGTAAAACTCTCTAAGTTGTCTTCTTCGGGATGAAAATAACGCTCCACCAATACATGGTATACATTGATGCTGTGCATGACCAACCCTGATTCACAGGCACCATGAAAGCGGGTAGATGCCGGAGCCGTATAAAAATCGGTTGTGGCGATCCAGTCTAAAAGTTTGTCCGCGCCAGGACGTGTTACGTTTTCGGAAAAAATCCGAATAAATTCTGATTTGTAATCCATAGTCTTAAATTTCAAGTTCATCGAGAATGCCCTTCAAAATGGCAATCTCATCGTGAGAAAGACTGATGCCTTTGCCCATTTTGCTATTATCAGGGGCCCAATCCCGGATATCATATTTGGGTTCGCGGTCATTCCAACTGACCATGTTGAGTTGCCGTTCCCATCCATTAGGACTTTGGGAAAGCACAGCAATGCGTTCTGTGATTTCATATTTAAATTCTGCCATTGGGTATACACCATCCTAAATGCTTCTTTTTACCATATCATAATAGATATATCGGGGAAATGCAAGTGCTCCATTTGGGCAAAAAATATTTTTTTGGAAATTTTCTTTGAAAAGTGTTGACTTTTTTAGCATCGCTTTATATAATGATAGAGCGCTCTGAAATGATTGGCGCATTATGATGCGGAATTGTGTAATGGTAGCACCTGCGACTCTGACTCGTATTGTGAGGGTTCGAATCCTTCTTCCGCAACCACGACGGCAGCATTAGCTGCCGTTTTCTTTCGGGGTATAGCGCAGATGGTAGCGCGCTTGGTTCGGGACCAAGAGGCCTGGAGTTCAAATCTCCATACTCCGACCATTTCGCTGCGGACAGTGTATGTTCGCAGCGATTTTTTTTATTTGAAGTGTAAGAAAACTGATTTTTTCAGGTTGGCTGTACACTGATAGAGAAACTGTGTTATACTAGAACCGCGATTAGGGAGTTGAATTTATGGACATGCTTGCGACTTTGGAAAATAGCTTTGTCTATTTGCTCGTTTTAGCGGGTGGATATATCCTGAAAAAACTTTATGTGGTTCAGAAAGAGGATACCCGTTTTCTTTCCTCCCTGATTATGAATGTGACGCTTCCGGCGGCCATTTTGAAAGGTTCCGCTAATGCAGAACTCAGCGGTTTTCTGTTGATTATTTTTCTTTTGGCTATCTTACTGAACTTTTTACTTTTAGCTGGCGGATTTTTCGCTTCTTGGGGCCTTCCGGGGCGTGACCGTGGCTTGATGATTCTTAACAGCAATACGTTTAACAATGGAAATTTTGCAATTCCGTTTTTGTCGGCGTATGTAAGCGGCGATGTTTTTGCCGCGATGGGTGTGTATGATGCAGGCAGTGCATTATGTACCTTTGGCCCTAACATTGTATTAGCGCATAAGGTAATGGAGCAAAATGGTAAAAAGATCGCTTTATCTGATATATTAAAAAAGTTGTTTACCACTCCGACGATTTTGGCCTATCTTTTAATGCTGTTGATGAGCGCAGTGCATTGGCAATTCCCCTCTGTTGTGGCAGGGGTGATTTCAATGGCTGGTTCTGCCAATTCTTTTTTGGCTATGCTATGTGTAGGAATGTTGTTTGACTTGCGATTGCCCAAGAGTGGGTATGGCTTGATTTTGAAAACGCTGGTAATGCGATATAGCATCTGTTTTGCG
Source organism: uncultured Ruthenibacterium sp. (assembly GCF_963558415.1). Classification (NCBI taxonomy): domain Bacteria; kingdom Bacillati; phylum Bacillota; class Clostridia; order Eubacteriales; family Oscillospiraceae; genus Ruthenibacterium; species uncultured Ruthenibacterium sp. The sequence continues at coordinate 18,290 of NZ_CAUWGY010000043.1, forward strand.
TTTGCTGCTTTGCTATGGTTGTTTTTGCCAGCGCCACCTGAGACGGTCTGGACGATTGTAATTATGACCTTGGCACCGATTGCTAATTGTGCCACGGTAATTACGGTGGAAGAAGGCTGTGATGGGACAATGT
>NZ_CAUWGY010000044.1:0-17819 GCF_963558415.1 uncultured Ruthenibacterium sp.
AATGCGCAGCGTTACGCCGTTCAACAGTGTGGCGGGATAGGCACTGTCATTCAAAATAGCTAGCAGTAGGTCTCCTGCCAGACGGGGGCTCGGTTCCGGATTGCGAGAATTGAGGTTAACTGTTTCCCGAACCAGCCGCCATAAGGGTAGAGTGGAAACAGTGTCCTTGGAAGATTGAGCAATCTCCAACCGACTGTAATGGCGCGCTACGTTGCGAGCCAGCGAGCCGAAACTGTTCTGCCAGAAGAAGCGCACCGACAACCTTGCGGCATTAGGCGCCAGTCCCAGAATATAAAAACGGGTGGATGGATCCAAGCGTTGGTCCTGCCAGTCTACCGGCAATCCTTCTGCCAGCCGGAACAGCGTGTTCTGAATATCCTGCTCGGAAAGATTGTCAGAATAGAGAGCTTCCAGGGCAAAAGTCTGATAAGAAGTTTGGCCGCCCGCAGCCCAGCAGACCAGAGTGGTGTCACCCACCCGGCGAATATGATCTCGGTCCGCCAGCAGATGGTTAAGGGCAGTGGTGTAGGCAAAGGCGGCGTAGGTGCCTGTGGGAGCATTGGCACCCTGTTCATGACCGTAGGAGCAAAAAGCGGGAGCATTGAAGGAAACCAGCGCTGCGCCGCTGCTCTGGGCGCCAGCGACTCCTTTGATGTTGGGATGCAGTCTGGCCAGCGGGCTGCGAGTTCCCGTAACAAGGCAGAGCTCTTCGGGTACATCGCAAGGAGCTTGAGCCTGTGCTTGTTGCCAGCGCTCCTGAATCTCCGGGTCCTCTGTGACAGGATATCCGTTGTACCAGAAAATCAGATTACCACCTTTGCAGATCTCTGGCCAGTCCTGAAATAGGGCAGGGTGTTCTGGTGCTCCAGTAGGATCCCAATTGTCAAAAAAGGCGAGGACGGCTTGAGCCGCAGCACTTTGGACTCCATCCAGCAGCTTTCGGTGAAGCGTCGCGGCAGATGCAAAACATTCGGTGGCACGGGCTGGTTTTCCCTTAGCGTCAGCACCCAGCAAATAGGTGCTTGTGTCACATAAAAAGTTGGCAGCCACACCGGAGGATCGTTTTACTGGCTGTGGAACCAGCAATTGTCGGGGAACAATCGAGGCCTTTTGGCCGCGAGGAATCTCTTGCTGCAGATGAAACAACCCCAACAGCGCACCATCCGTTCCCAGATCCAGAGCCCAGGAAACTTTTGCAGTTGCCCAACCGGGGCGGGCAATCTGTCCCAGCGTCAGAAGATCCTCATAATACTGTGTCAAAGCTTGTAAAATCATCGCAGCACCTCACAATGGGTCAGGTCTACCACACCTCGTTCCAGACGAGCACGGAAATAGGTAGGGGCAATGTTCTTCGGGTCGGTATAGTCAAAATCGTAGAGCATCAGGCCAAGCTCTCGGGTTTCATCAATAGCGGGAATGGGACCGCCAGGCCAGCGGCGAAAGTGGGCAGGAAATTCCCGACAGCCTAAATAAGGTGTATGGAAACATTGTCCTCGTTCCATACGCCGGGTGACAATGTCTTGAAATTTTCCGGGATTGTCTCCCGGAGAGGCTTGCTCAGTCATAGTGAAGTGGGCCTCGATGACATAATGTACTTTCTGCAGTACTAATGAAGCCCGCTGCACAATGGACTGAGAGGTGACCAGATATAGTGGCGCTTGACTGCCTTGAGCGGCAGCGCGGGCGGCGGATCCGAGTAATTTGCTGTCTACCTCATTGCGGCGGATAGAAACAAAGCGAATGGGTTCCAGTAGATAGATGCGATCGATGTGCCAGCATAATCCCGGGTGGTAGTAGATGGCTTCCACCAGCCCTCGGGCGGCCGAAGGTGTGGGCACATCATAGGACATCCGCTCCACCTTGAGCTCGGGGCGGGAGAACAATGCGTAGTCCCCCCAGACTTCCAGTTGAATCATGGCAACTCCTCCTATCGTTTAAATCATCCATCCTTGGCCAGTGGGCACATCCAAGGTCAGACCGATACTACGGTCGTACAGCGTAATATCTCGAAGAATCCAAGTCTCCTTATCCAAGGCTTCCACCGCTCCGGCCGACTGCAAAGCCATCAAATGCTGAGGATACACTGTGACGCCGTACTGTCCCAAACGACGATACACAGCTCGGCTACAGGCTCCGGTACGCAAAGATTCTATCAAAGATTCCGCTTCCGGCAATGCTAGATAAACTGTTACGGCAGGGGACTCGATGAAACGGAACCGTTCCGCCGCTGTAGCAAAGGGAAGAATGCGACCTTCCATACCGTGAGCAAAGCCAGGCAAAATAGCCTTCTGGTCCAGTGCATCCCCGCCTTTCAAAGAGAGAAATAGGGAGAAATAGGCATAGATGGCTGCGGGTTCTGCCGGATCGGCAAAGTCACGAAGTATGGCACGAGTAGCATCCGTATTGGGACGAATCATGGTGGGTACCGGCTGACCCACTAGCCGGAACACGGAGACGGGACTTTGGTCGGCGGAACGTTTTCCCTCCCGGTTACAGCGCCCGGCGGCCTGTAAAATGGAATCCAAGCCGGCTTCCTCACGCCAGACAGCCGGAAAATCCAGATCCACACCGGCCTCAATCAAGGAAGTAGCAACTACCCGACAGGGGGCGCCGGTTTGTAGTCGGGTGCGAATCTCTGCCAAAAGATGTTTTCGATCGCTAGGGCATAAAAGAGTGGTCAGGCAGAAGCGGCCTTCACTGGGCAACATTTCGAACAGACGCCGGGCAGTAGTTCGGCGATTGACCACACATAACACCTGAGAATCAGAAGAAAGCTTGTCGGCCAATTCCTGCTCGGTGTGTTCGCCAGATTGGTGCAGGACGGTTCGGCGAAAAAAGGCATATAACTCGGCCGGATCCTCCATAATCTCTTGCAGGGTCAGAACGGGAGCAAGTTCATTGAACAAGGGGCCTAGTGCAGGCTGGGTGGCGGTGCACAGTACGGCAGTCACACCATAATACTGTACCAGTTGACCGATGGCCGCTACACAGGGGCGAAGAAAAGGTAACGGCAGGGTCTGGGCTTCATCAAAGATTACCACACTATTGACAAGATTGTGCAGCTTGCGGCAGCGAGAGGAACGGTTGGCAAACAGAGATTCGAAAAATTGAACAGCGGTGGTTACAATGATAGGAGCATCCCAGTTTTCGGTGGCTAGAACTTTGGAAGAGGGCGTGTCGTCGGTGTACAAATCGCTCAGGACAGCTTCGCTGCCAGAATGGTGTTCCAGCACATTTTCTTGTCCCAAAATATCGGTAAAAACAGAAGCTGTTTGGTCGATAATGGAAGTGTACGGAATCACATAAATTATTCGCTGTTTTTGGTGGGCAACGGCGTGGGTCAGTGCGAAAGCCAGAGAAGAAACTGTTTTGCCTCCACCGGTGGGAACGGTCAGGGTAAACAAACCGGAGGACGCTGTGCGGCCCTGTTCCAAACAACGGCGCAGAATTTCGCAGCGCTTGCGGTTCAATGAGGTGGTAGGAGTCCACCAGGGGTCTACATATGTCTGCAATCGCTGCAGCAGCACATCCAGTGATTCTCCCATATTCCGCCTACGGGGTGACCCGTTCATAAAAGTTTCGGTATCCAGATAGTCGGCATCCACTAGGCAGGAATAGAGCATCCGAATATAAAAGGAAAGAGAGAAATTATCTTGAGGCAAAGCCGGACGGCATACTTCTGTCAGAGTAATCTCCTTCTGCCAGCCCTCACAGGAGGCGACTGCTTTTTTACACCGACCAAGCAGGGTCGGTGCATCCGCAGGGTCGCTTTTTCCGCCGCCGTCCGGCAGACCACCATGATGTCCCGCTATCGCAAAGGCCACTTCCGGCTGTCGCATAGCCCAGGCAACCTGAGCCCCGGCAGTGCTGTGATCCACCGAAGGGCCGCCGTCAAGCCGATGCTGAAAGTCCTCGCTGTATTTTCCGATATCGTGCAAAAGTCCTGCCATTCTGCCTTGGCTTTCGCCGCCGAATGGATGGGCGAATTCAGCAGCCAATTTCGCTGTGTCCTCCAGATGTTTTTGCACTGTCTGTACGCGCTGCCCATCTGTGGACCGATGGGCAAGACAAGGCTTCATTGGATATGATTTTATGAAAATCCCTCCTTAAAGCGGCCGATATTCATGACACTTTTTATAGTACCCTTTAATTTTATCAAATGTTGTGTCCTATAAATCGGACAATTTGCTTTTCTTTTATTATAAAGTGTCCGGATTTCTAATACTAGACAAGAAAATAAACAAAATTTTTAGTAGAAGTTAGTGTACCATACAGTACGCCAGGTCCATTTGAGCTTATGTTGCGAACTTGAGTAGAATCGTGTCCATCCTTTTGACGCGGTGTCCAATAAATGTTACTTAGTCATTTCAACTTGTCACATTACAAGATTACATCGTATTACAATTGGAAGGTTTTGATGAAAATATTTCGTGGTGATCGTGACTGGAGAGTCAAGAATTTTTTGATGAAAGATCTTTGTCTTATTCGAGAGATTTCAAAATCAGTGTGATGTGTTGGTATAAAAAGGCTATTTCAGGTACAAAACGGTGTGCTCAAATTTACCACAAGAGCACACCGTTTTTTCAACGATAAGGAATTGCAGTGCACGCGAATTTTTACCAAAGGCGGCGTGAGCCTCATCACAAGAGCATACTAGTTTTCGCGGACCATCGCCGAAAAAGTACGTCTATTCTGCACTTAACGGGTGAAAATGTAATGCTAGCGCAAAAATGTGGGGAGCTTGCAAAATCAAGTGTTAGTTACCGAATCGGCTTAAATTTTGCTTGGCTCTAATTCATGCAGAATACGCACAGAATGGAAACGGGCAATACCAAAAGTACGGAGACAAGTTGCCGAAAAAACAGCTTGTCTCCGTACGATTTTTACTATGCTTTTGTGAGTACCTGTATTCGTATAAAATGAGGTTCAAGAAGATAAGTGAAAAAGCGTTATCTCTGTAATAATTATAAATTGTCAAAAATGTGGTCAAGATACCTCTGATGTAAAATTTAGAAAAAAGAAAAATCCGCTTAAACGTCAGGTTTAAGCGGATTACTTTGTGGTGGAGTACGGGACCGGGAATCCGAACTGAAGGCCGCGAAAACATCGGCCAGACTCACAGTCTGGCCGCCGGGCTACTCATGTGCCGGTGCAGTCAGTGCGGGCGTATCTTCTTTGACCCGGACGCCCGCAGCACTTTGTGCAGCGACTGCTGCCGAAAAGCCAGCCGGAAGGCCACCAAGCGCCAGTTTGATGGTCGGGCCAAGGGCAAGGACCCCGAGCAGGCCTATGACCGGGAGTACATGTTCTGGTATAACCGCATCACCAACTAAAAAAGGCCGGCGCACCACCCGAATAGATCGGGCGGGCCAGGCCGCATTGAAAGAATTTCGTAAGGAAGTGCTGATTCGTAAACAGCAGGTCAAGGATAAAAAATTGCCCGCTCGCCGGTTCATTAGCTAGATGATCGGCCAGGAGGCTGTGATTGTGGGGATTTGCGAGAGATAGGAAATCCCCAGCTTCGATAGTTTTCGATTTGATTTGACAATTACACCAAATGATTACGACATAAATCGTGTCATTGAATTGATATTCACGAAAGAATGTGATGTAATATACATAGTAGCCTTAGAAAGGGAGTGTTTTTATGAACACCTGGGAACAAGCGTCATTTAGCGCAATAGAAATACACAATAGTATTACAAATGGAGCTTTTGTCGTCCCTCCATATCAGCGCGGTGTTGTTTGGAGCAAAAGTCAAAAAGATCAATTTGTTGACACATTAAAAAGAGGTCTTCCATTTGGAACCCTTTTGTTATATTGGGATGAAAAAAACAATAAACATCAAATTATTGATGGTTTACAGCGCTCATCCACTATATATGATTTCATTAACCATCCCGCTCCCTTTTTTAATGATGATGATATTGAAGATGATTTGCCTATTCAGTTAGCAAAGCTTACAGGTGTTGCAATTACATCGGGCCTGCTCCGCGACATACAAGGGAATTTGATCTCTTGGGTGCATAATGCTTTTTCCACAATGGACGATGTCCGGGATATGCAATACATAGATTATTCTTTTGCTTTTACAAAATATTTTCCCTCTGCCACAGGCAAAGAATCAGAGATTGCCAAAGTCGTTCGTCCCACATTAAAAAAATTCAAAGACTTGTGCGAAAATTTATGTACAGTGCGGATTCCTGCAATTGTGATCAAAGGTAGCGATGATGCTTTGCCTGAAATATTTGAAAGGATCAACTCTAAGGGAACGCAACTTTCGAAGTATCAAATTTATGCGGCATCTTGGATACATAAATATAAAATATCGTCCGCATCACTCTCTGAATTCATAAAATACAATAAAGAACGCTATGAATACATGGAAAGCGATGGGACTGATATTGCTGATTTTGATCCTATCGATTACATGAAAAATAGCAGGTTAAACCTGTTTGAAATAGCATATGCACTAGGGAAAACATTAGGCTGTAAGTATCCCTACCTTTTTAACACAAAAAAAGATATCAGAGAAGTTGACAGTTTGGGTTTTACTTTAATTGCCGCCTGTTTAGGTGTAAAAAATTCCAATTTGAAAAGTCTTCATACTTCTTTCGAAAGGATTGTTGGCCAACAGAACGTTGATCTGTTTTTAGAGCGTGTTATTCAATGTGTTGATACTGCACATAAACTGATTGGAAAATTCAATAGATTTAAAGTGAATTCGCAAAGCGAAGTTGGGCCATTGCATACTGAATTCCAAATCATTTCCTTGATTGCGAATATCTTTATTGCACGCTATGGACAATATGCTAAAGATGAAAATGATCGAATAGTAGACTACTCTGTGGCTTTGCAAAGTTCGAATACCGCATGGGCTGACTACGAAACTTCTCTAAAGCGAAATGCATGGAAAAGGTACTGTGTGGACATCCTCAATTCAAGGTGGAAAGGTGCTGGTGACAAAAAGCTGGATTCTGTGGCTTTCGATACAAACTATTTTGCAACAGACATTCGTTGGGATGATTTTGAAAATGGTTTGCAGCAATGGTATAACTCCTCTAAACTCGAAAAAAGAGAATACAAGCGCGTAGCTTTTCCTCAAGAAGCAGAGAAAATGTTTTTAGCAATGTTATATTTACCTATTTTCTCGGCGGCAGATCAAGCTGATCATTCAAAGTATGACGTTGAGCATCTGCTAACCAAAAATCTTCTCAGAAAATGCCTGGATCGATACGATGGAAAATTGCGGCTTCCTATTGGTTGCATTGGAAACTTGTGCTTACTGCCACAAAAGGAAAATCGATCGAAGCGAGATAAAACGATATATGACGACAGCTCATTCCTTTCTAAATCCCAATACTCTTTGAATGAACTGGAAAACAAATTCACGTTTACACGTGAAGATGATTTGAAATGGGCAAATGATTCTTCTTTATCACAGGAAAAATTCGAAGAGTTATACCTCCATTATATTGACCAAAGATTTGCGAATATGGTAACTCGAATCAAAAAAGAATACTATAGCTGATAGCTGTGGAAAGCATTCATTCTGCTACGAAAAGGGGAAGGTGCCGAATAGTTACGGTACCTTCCCCCTCTTATGCGATATAAAAAACAAATCCGAACCTTGTGCCGATTCGCAATGGGTTCGGATTTGTTTGTTTTGGTGGAGATGAGGGGGATCGAACCCCTTACCTCTTGAATGCCATTCAAGCGCTCTCCCAAGTGAGCTACACCCCCACGGCTTTGCAACTATATGCGCCATTCGCAAGTGCCTTATTATAATATCAAAGCAGAGGGTATTTGTCAAGAGATTTTTGAAAAAAGATTGAAGTTATGTATTAATCTGAAAAATCAATCCCGGCAATCTGATTCTTTTCGAGAAGGGCCCATATATCTTGTTTCTGAACCGGAAATGTAACTTTTTCACGAGAATTTTCAATCCCGCACTCAATGCACCAAGAGCCATCTGTTTTTTCTTTGAACTTTAGGCTGTGTAGAGTTCCTGCGGCCTGAAGTTCAGGAATCTCTGTGTCTGAAAGAGTAAAAAGGAGAGGAAGACTAACAGAACCATGAGATGTCCTATATTCGAGGGCACCTGCGAGTAGATTTTCAGAAGGGGATTGTTCTTGGGGATAGACTGCAATAATTTTTTCAAGCATGGCTAAGATCACCTATACAATATTTTTTAAAAGAAAAGAGCTCACATACATTTTAGTACATGAGCTCCTGCGTGGTTTTCAAATCAGGAATGTGACTGGTGCTCGTGGCGGCGTTCTTCGGCGTCTAATAGACGATCTGTAACAATATCAAACTGCTCTTTCATCTCATAAGTATCAACCAAGTCACTTTGCTCCAAACCTTCGTAGCGGTTTTCGCCCTTGAAGACCATCTTCAAAAGAATCGGAGTCAGAATGGTGCAAAAAACAATCATGATTACGATTGGTCCTGAAAAGACAGGATTAAGAAGATCAAGAGCCATGCCTTTGTCCGCCACAATCAACGCAACCTCGCCGCGGCAAACCATACCGCAACCGATTTGCACACATTGCCGTGTAGGCATTCCGCAAATTTTAGCACCGAGGCCACATCCAATCAATTTGGTGATAACCGCTATGATCACCAAGAGAATTGTAAATATGATAATTGTGATATCCATTTGAGGAACTTCTACTTTAATACCGATGCTTGCAAAGAAAATAGGAGTCAAAAGCAAATACGAAAGGGGAGAGAACTTACTTTCAATATAATGTGCTTTAGAAGTATTCGCAATGACAAGGCCTGCAGCAAATGCGCCAATAATATCGGCTACACCAAAAATTTCTTCTGCAAGGTAGGCCATTAAAAGGCAAAGAACAAATGCTAAGATAGGAAAACGATGCAAATTGCGATCGTGCACACGCTTTTCATACCAGTTAAATGCCTTGACTGCCAAAACACCCACAATTCCGGCAAACAAGAAAAATGCAACAATTTTAAGCAACACAATGACGATGCTTACGTCAGAACCAGCTAGGCTGGTAACTAAGGTAAGGCAAATTAATCCTAGAATGTCGTCAATTAAAGCGGCGGCTAAGATGGTATTGCCAACTTTGGTAGAAAGCTTGCCCATTTCTTTGAGCGTTTCCACAGTAATGCTAACTGAAGTAGCTGTAAGAATGGTTCCCATAAAAATATTTTGTAGGAACGCGTTTCCGGGATAAGCGAATTCTCCGTGGTTAAAGAGAGCCATCAGGCCAGCTCCTAAGAATAAAGGAACCAGAACGCCGCAAAGAGCAACTAGCAAGCCGGCTTTTCCGGTTTGCTTTAACTCTTTCAGGTCGGTACCAATGCCCGCAGTGAACATGATGACAATAACGCCTAATTCCGATACTTGTGAAAGGAAATCGGTCGCTTGTAACCAGCCAAGGCAAGCAGGCCCCAGTAACAGTCCTGCAATTAGAGCGCCTACTACCTGAGGCAATTGAATACGACTTGTGAGAAGTCCGAAAATTTTGGTGCTGATCAGAATCAGCGCGATGTCTAACAGATAATGGTATGACATATAAAATACCTCTAACATAAAATAATTCCAAAACTCTATTATAATCGAACTTGAGAAAAGCGCAAGTAAAAAGTTGAGATGGAATAAAAAGAAAAAATAGTTAAATCGCTAATTTTCGAGGTGCTTTGAAAAAAGGAGAGTCCGAATTTGACCAAATTCAGACTCTCCTTTAATTTTACCTTTTTAAAAGAGGTTTCAAGTATTGTCCTGTAAATGAGGCGGGATTGTCTGCCACTTCTTCTGGCGTACCTTGTGCAATGATTTCTCCGCCAGCCGCGCCACCCTCGGGCCCCAAATCAATGATGTGATCCGCACGTTTGATGATATCCAAATTGTGCTCAATAATAATCACAGTATTTCCGGCATCTACAAGTTTATCCAAAACTTTTACAAGTTTATGAACGTCTGCTACATGAAGACCGGTTGTAGGCTCATCTAAAATATATACAGTTTGTCCGGTTTCACGCTTCGCCAATTCAAGAGCTAATTTTACGCGCTGCGCTTCACCGCCTGATAATGTGGTCGCGCTTTGTCCCATCTTAATATATCCCAAGCCTACATCCACCAGTGTTTGTATTTTTCGATGGATTCGAGGGATATTTTCAAAGAAGGCACAGGCTTCTTCCACGGTCATATTGAGCACATCCGCGATGCTTTTACCTTTGTACTTGACTTCTAGAGTTTCTCGATTGTAGCGAGCACCTTTGCAAACCTCGCAAGGAACATAAATATCTGGAAGAAAATGCATTTCAATTTTTAAAATTCCATCGCCTTCACAGGCTTCACAGCGCCCACCTTTTACGTTGAAACTGAAGCGTCCGGGATTGTATCCTCGCATTTTGGCATCCTGCGTCTGAGCGAAAACATTTCGGATATCAGAGAATACACCAGTATAAGTTGCAGGATTGGAACGGGGAGTACGTCCAATGGGGGATTGGTCAATGCCAATTACTTTATCGACCCACTCTAATCCGCGCATATCTTTATGCGCACCGGGTTTGATTCGTGCGCCATTTAAATCGGCGGAAAGACGTTTATAAAGAATTTCGTTGATCAAGCTGGATTTTCCAGAGCCAGAAATTCCAGTTACACAGGTCATAACCCCCAGAGGAATTTTAACGGTAACATTCTTTAAATTGTTTTGTGTGGCACCAATTATTTCAAGATAGTGTCCATTGAACTTGCGACGTTGGGAAGGGACCTCAATACTTTTTCGACCGGAAAGATATTGGCCTGTAATACTACGTTCAGAACGACAAATATCCTCTACGGTCCCTTCCGCCACCAATTCTCCTCCATGAACACCGGCACCTGGCCCGATGTCGACAATCCAATCCGCTTCACGCATGGTTTCTTCATCGTGCTCTACCACAATAAGTGTATTACCAAGATCCCGCAAACGCTTTAAAGTTGCAATCAGCTTAGAATTATCTCTCTGGTGCAGGCCAATGCTGGGCTCGTCCAACACATACAAAACACCGGTTAGAGCACTTCCGATTTGCGTAGCAAGCCGAATACGCTGACTCTCGCCGCCGGATAAGGTAGCAGCGCTACGTGCAAGCGTCAGATAGTCCAAGCCTACGTTTCGCAAAAAGTTAAGGCGCTCGCGAACCTCTTTTAAAATACCATCCGCAATCATATGTTCGCGTGAGGTCAACTGGAGTTTATCCAAAAAATCCAATTCCTGGCGAACGCTCATTTGTGTAAACTCACTGATGTTCACTCCACCTACCGTTACGGCCAAACTAGTAGGTTTTAAGCGGTCGCCATGGCACGAAGGACACTCCATTCCGGTCATGAATCCTTGGATTTCTTCTTTCATCCATTGAGAGTTCGTTTCTCGGAAACGACGTTCAAGATTGTTGACGATTCCTTCAAAATCATTAACGTAGCGACCAGTTCCGCGATCAGTTTCACGCGTCATCTCTAGCTTTTCACCGTTGGTGCCATATAAAAGCGCGTGCACAGCTTCATCGCTCATATCTTGGATAGGAGTATCCAGTGTAAAGCCATATTTATGACCAAGGGCAATATAGTACATTTCACTGATGGAACCCTCGGCGTAATACCAGCCGCTCGCCTTGATTGCACCTTCGCGGATAGAGAGTTTCTTATTTGGTAAAATCAGAGCGGGATCAACTTTCATAAATGTGCCCAGTCCGGTACAGGTTTCGCAGGCACCAAAAGGATTGTTGAAAGAAAACATACGCGGAGATAATTCGTCAATTGAAATACCGTGCTCCGGGCAGGCATAACTTTGACTGAACATGATTTCCTCTCCGTCAACCACATCAATAGTAACCAATCCGCCAGTCAGTTCTAATGCGGTCTCCAAAGAGTCGGCCAGACGGGTATGAATATCTCCGTTTAAAACGAGACGATCGACCACGATTTCCACAGTGTGTTTTTTGTTCTTTTCTAAAGAAATCTCTTCATCCAAGTCATAAAGAACACCGTCTACGCGAACACGAGCAAAACCGCCTCTGCGAGCAGCTTCAAATTCTTTTTGTTGTGTGCCCTTACGGCCCCGCACAACCGGAGCCAGCACCTGAAATCTTGTACGTTCTGGAAGTTTTAAAATTTCATCCACCATTTGATCGACTGTCTGCTGCGTAATAGGACGTCCACAGACAGGGCAGTGGGGAATGCCGATGCGTGCATACAGCAGTCGCAAATAATCGTAGATTTCTGTTACGGTTCCCACAGTTGATCTCGGATTGCGTGAGGTGGTTTTTTGGTCGATGGAAATAGCAGGGGAGAGACCTTGAATATCATCCACATCCGGCTTTTCCATCTGTCCTAAAAATTGTCTGGCATAGCTGGACAGACTCTCCATATATCTTCTTTGACCGTCTGCATAAATTGTGTCAAAGGCAAGGCTGGATTTTCCAGAGCCGGAAAGTCCAGTCATAACAATCAGCTTATCACGCGGAAGGGTAACATCAATATTTTTTAGATTGTGCTCACGAGCACCTTTGATAATAATTTTATTCGTACTCAAAAGGTTCATCCTTTCTGGGGATCAAAGCTTGGTTTTCTTTTCCATTTGCCGACGCAGCTTATCAATGCGGTCACGCAAGAAAGCAGCATGCTCAAACTCCAAAATTTTAGCGGCCTCTTTCATCTCACGCGTCAATTGCTCAATCTTTTGCTGGCACTCTGTTCGGCTCATGCGTTTTGTGGATTTCGAATCATCTTCATCTTTTCGACTAATTTCCAATACGCCATTGTCACGGATATCCTTCACAATGGTTTTAGGAATGATACCGTGGGCTTTGTTATAAGCGTCTTGAATGCCGCGGCGTCGTTCCGTTTCCATAATCGCTCGTTCCATAGAAGGAGTTACGCTATCAGCATACATGATTACAATGCCTTCGGCATTTCGCGCTGCACGGCCGATTGTCTGAATCAAACTGGTTTCAGAACGCAAAAAACCTTCTTTGTCAGCGTCAAGAATTGCAACTAAAGAAACCTCGGGAAGGTCCAATCCTTCACGGAGTAAGTTGATGCCGACAATTACATCGATGGTGCCTTTGCGCAAATCACGCATCAGTTCCACTCGCTCAAAGGTGTCTACTTCATGATGCATATATTTGACCTTTACACCGTGTTCGGAAAGGAAATCCGTTAAGTCCTCTGCCATTTTTTTGGTAAGAGTGGTAACGAGAACGCGTTCGCCACGCTCGGCCCGAATATTAATTTCTCCCAAAAGGTCCTCAATTTGCCCTTCCACAGGCTTTACAATGACCTTGGGATCCAAAAGTCCCGTAGGCCGAATGACCTGTTCCACAATTTGGCCGGAATGAGCTCGTTCATACTCTGCAGGAGTTGCAGATACAAAAATAGTCTGATTCAGTTTAGACTCAAATTCTTCAAATTTCAGCGGCCGATTATCAAAGGCCGAAGGAAGGCGAAATCCGTAATCAACCAAACTTTTTTTGCGGGCATAGTCGCCGCCGTACATCGCTCGGAGTTGCGGAAGCATAACATGGCTTTCATCGATGAAAAGTAAAAAATCATCCGGGAAATAATCCAGCAAAGTGGTAGGAGTTGATCCGGGAGCTCGTCCGGCAAGCACAGCAGAATAGTTTTCTACACCCTTACAAGTTCCGACCTCTTGAAGCATTTCTATATCATAATTTGTACGCTGAGCAATACGCTGGGCCTCTAAGAGTTTGCCCTCTTCGCGAAATTTCTTCACCTGTTCGTCCATTTCCAGTCGAATGCGGCGTAATCCTTCGGCCTTTTTTTCGTTGGAAACAATATAATGACTTGCAGGGAAAATTGCCACGTGGCGAATGACCGATTTCCTTTCACCAGTCAATGGATTTACTTCACTGATACGATCTACTTCATCGCCAAAAAATTCAATTCGGATGGCTACATCGCTGGCATAAGCAAGATTGATTTCTACAATGTCGCCGCGCACGCGAAACTTATTGCGCACAAAATTGATGTCATTTCTTTCATATTGCAGTTGAACGAGCCGGACCATCAATTCTTCTCTGGAAAGCTGCATTCCTTGACGAATGCTGATTACCATGCTTCGATAATCAATTGGATCGCCTAGAGAATAAATACAAGAAACACTAGCAACGATAATCACATCTCGTCTTTCCGAGAGGGCCGCCGTGGCAGAATGACGCAATCGATCGATTTCTTCATTAATAGCGCTGTCCTTTTCAATATACGTATCCGTTGAAGGAATATACGCCTCCGGTTGATAGTAGTCGTAGTAAGATACAAAATATTCGACTGAATTTTCAGGAAAAAATTCTTTAAATTCGGTGCAAAGCTGGGCAGCCAGTGTTTTGTTGTGCGCAAGAACAAGCGTCGGGCGGTTTACCTGCGCAATAATATTAGCCATGGTGAAAGTTTTACCAGAGCCAGTTACTCCTAGTAAAGTTTGACCAGAATATCCTGCTCGCAGTCCAGCAACAAGTTTGGCAATCGCCTCCGGCTGGTCGCCGGTCGGCTGATAGCTGGAAACCAATTTGAAAGAATCCATGATTGCTCCTTTGGTTAATGACGATAGTTAGCGGTTAAAATTCCAGAAGCATTGAACGAATAGTAATCATCATCCGTAAAAATCAGATGATCGATTAACTGAAGTTGGACGATGTGCAACGCCTTTTGAACTTCTTGCGTCACAATAATATCCTGATTCGAAGGCAGAGCCATTCCGCGAGGGTGATTATGCGCAAGGAAAATACCTGTTCCGCCGCACTTTAGTGCTTCGGATACGATGCGTGGGATATTGACGGCCGCAGCCGTAGCAGTACCTTCAGACAAAAAGCAGCTTCGCAGTAACATGCGGCGATCATCCACGATTGCAATTCGAAACTCTTCTGCTGTTTTAGCAAAAAATTTCGGACGGAAAAAGTCGGCGGCCACCTCGACACTGTCCAACGGAAGACGGTCGTTGGTTTTATTATTCAAGTAATAGGCGCATAGTTGAGGAATACTTTTGATAACTGCGGCACAAGTGGGCCCAACTCCCGGAACTCGTTGCAAGTCCTCTACGGAAGCGTCCAGAACACGAGAAAAGCTTCCAAATTCGCGAATCAGACGGTGAGCTAATTCGTTTGTGTCTCCACGACGATAGGCGAAAAAGAGCAAAAGCTCCAATGCGTTGTGTTCTTCAAAATTTTCAAGACCATCCGTGAGCACACGGTTAAAAACACGTTGGCGGTGATGATCGTGTTCGCCCATAAAAACTCCCTCTCTATATTACTACTTAAGGTTGTAAAAGTCAAAGAAAAGATAAATAAAGTTGTTGCTTGCGCATTGACAGAATCTTCCTATAACTTTATTATTATACAAGAAAAATAATCCTTTTGAAAGGGAGAAGCAGTTTGAAACGATTTGTTGCCGGAAAAAACGAACAGGATGTGCGTTTATCACGTTTTGTACAGAGCGTGACATATCGAATGTCATCTTCGTTGCTGTACAAGAGCTTTCGCAATAAACGGGTGAAGGTGAATGGGAAAAAAGCGGCTCCAGACGATCGTTTGAAAATGGGGGATGTCATAGAGCTTTATATTAATGATGAATTTTTTCTTTCGGATTCGGCACCGCAAAAAAAGGTTAAACATCCAAAACATTCTCTTTGTGTTGTGTATGAGGATGAGAATATAGCGGCTCTTTATAAACCGGCGCATTTATTGTGTCATTCTGATCGTACAGGCGACATAAGCCTTCTGGATTTATTCATACAGTATTTAACGCAGAAGGGGGAATATATTCCACAGGCAGAGGCCTATTTTTCGCCGGCATTATGCAATCGTCTTGATCGTGGCACGGAGGGGATCGTGCTAGCGGCTAAAAATTACAACGCTTTGCGTTGCTTGAATCAAATTATTCGAGAAGATAAATTGCAAAAACAATATTTATGTGTTACATGCGGAGTGCCGCCTCGCGGACGGCATGTTGCCTGGTTGCGTCACGATGAAAAAAAGAACAAAGTGCGCGTGATTCAAAACCAGGCACCAGAGTACAAACAGATTATAACCGAAGTGGAAGTTGTTGATACGCATGGGCCGTTTTCTTTGTGTCGGATAGGGCTTGTGACAGGGAGAACACACCAAATTCGTGCGCATTTAGCTTTTTTGAAAGCTCCTATTTTAGGAGATATCAAATATGGAAACAGACGTTTAAATGAAAAAATGAATGTTAAAACGCAGTTGTTGTGTGCGGAAAAAGTTTCATTTGAAAATTTGGAGGATTCCTGTCCGTTGGCATATCTTTCTGGAAAGAGTATTTGCCTAGAACATCCTGGCATTTTAGATAGGTTTGAAAATTTAACATCCAAAAAAGAAGGGACGAAAGCTTGAAAGCTTTCGTCCCTTTTTGCCAAATAATTATTCGGTAATAGTTGCTTTGTTTTTAAGCATTACGTCGTGCGCGCCGCCTTCTACGATACTCGTGGAAGATACAACCGTGAGGCGAGCCTTTTCCTGAAGTTCAGGAATAGTCAAAGCACCGCAGTTGCACATAGTGCTGCGAACTTTTGCCAATGTGACGGAAACACCGTCTTTTAGCGCGCCTGCATAAGGAACGTAACTATCTACGCCCTCCTCGAAACTGAGTTTCTGAGCTCCGCCCAAATCATAACGCTGCCAGTTGCGTGCACGGTTGGAACCCTCGCCCCAGTACTCCTTGACATAATTGCCATTGATGCGCAATTTAGTTGTAGGACTTTCATCGAAACGAGAGAAATAACGTCCCAACATAACAAAATCAGCACCCATAGCCAAGGCCAGTGTGAGGTGATAGTCATGAACGATACCGCCATCTGAACAGATAGGCACGTAAATGCCGGTTTCTTTGAAATATTCATCTCTAGCCCGCGCGACTTCAATTACAGCCGTAGCTTGTCCACGTCCAATGCCCTTGGTTTCACGTGTGATGCAAATGGAACCGCCGCCGATGCCAATTTTTACAAAATCCGCACCTGCTTCGGCCAAAAAGCGGAAGCCATCTCGATCCACTACATTTCCGGCGCCAACTTTGACACGATCACCGTACTTTTCACGGATCCAGGCGATTGTACGACTTTGCCATTCGGTGAAGCCCTCAGAGGAATCGATGCACAACACATCGGCACCCGCTTCTACAAGCGCAGGAACACGCTCAGCATAATCGCGGGTATTGATACCAGCACCTACAACATAACTTTTGTTTTTATCAAGCAATTCATTTACGTTTTCTTTGTGAGAATCGTAGTCCTTACGGAATACAATGAATTTGAGATGCTGATTTTTGTCAATGAGAGGCAAAGCATTCAACTTGTTGTCCCAAATGATGTCGTTGGCTGTTTTCAGAGTAGTTGTCTCATCCGCCACGACCAGTTTTTCAAATGGGGTCATAAAGGAACTGACAAGCGTATCGGGACTCATACGGGACACACGATAGTCACGGCTGCCCACAATGCCCAGCAGTTTTCCGCAAGCGGTTCCGTCATCTGTGACAGCGACAGTAGAGTGTCCAGTTTTTTCCTTTAGCGCTAAAATATCGGCCAAAGTAGCGTCCGGACGAACATTTGAATCGCTAACGATAAATCCTTTTTTATAATCTTTTACACGTGCAATCATAGCGGCTTCATCTTCAATAGACTGCGAGCCATAAATGAAAGAAATACCGCCTTCTTTGGCGAGGGCAATCGCCATGGTATCGTTAGAAACGGACTGCATGATTGCAGATACCATGGGAATGTTTAAAGAAAGGGGACACTCCTCTTCGCCTTTGCGGTATTTTACCAACGGAGTTTTCA
>NZ_CAUWGY010000045.1:0-17734 GCF_963558415.1 uncultured Ruthenibacterium sp.
CTGGGTGCCGGAATAGTCGAACTCGGCGGCCTGGCCGATGATGATGGGGCCGGAACCGATGACCAGCACCTTTTTAATGGATGGATCTTTGGGCATCTCAATGGCCCCCTTTCATCATGGATACAAATTCGTCGAAGAGATAACCGGTGTCCCGGGGACCGCCGCAGGCCTCGGGATGGAACTGCACGGTGAAGCAGGGCATGTTTTTGTAGCGCACGCCCTCCACGGTGCCGTCGTTGGCGTTCACGTGGCTGACTTCGGCAATGGAGGTGTCCACTGTGTCCGCCACCACCGCGTAGCCGTGGTTCTGGCTGGTGATAAAGGTGCGGTTTTTGGCAAAGTCCGTGACAGGCTGGTTCACACCGCGATGGCCGTATTTGAGCTTGGCGGTTTTGGCGCCCATGGCCAGGGCCGTGAGCTGATGGCCCAGGCAGATGCCGAACACGGGCTTATTCATGGCCAGAATGTCTTTCAGATTCTCGATGATCTGCACGTTTTCGGCCGGGTCGCCGGGGCCGTTGGACAGCATGACGCCGTCCACGTTCAATTCTTTCAGCCGGGCAGCAGTGGTGCGACCGGGCACCAGAGTGACCTTGCAGTCCCGCTGCAGCAAACTGCGCAGAATGTTACGCTTATAGCCGAAATCCATCAGGGCAACGTGGTATTTGCCCTGCTCGTTGTAGCTTTCTTCTTTGTCTACGGTGACGCTGTCCACGGCGTCCGTGACTGCGTAGGAGCGGATGCGCTCCATCAGAGCCGCGTCGGCCAGAACTGCGTCGGCGCTGTCGTATTCAGTGGTCAAAGCGCCGTTCATGACGCCGGACTCACGGATGAGCCGGGTCAGCCGGCGGGTGTCCACACCCGCAAGGCCGATGATGTTCTGCTCTTTCAAAAAGGCGTCCAGTGTTTTTTTGCACCGGAAATTGGACGGCGCGTCGCACACTTCGCGCACGATGTAGCCGAAGGCGTGGATGCGGTTTGACTCGGCGTCCTCGCCGTTCACGCCGTAGTTGCCCACCAAGGGGTAGGTCTGAGTGATGATCTGGCCGTAGTAGCTGGGGTCGGTGAGCGTTTCCTCGTAGCCCACCATGCCGGTGTTGAACACCACCTCGCCCACGCTGGTGCCTGCGGCGCCAAAGTTCTCGCCCTCAAACACCATGCCGTTGGCCAGTACCAGATATGCTTTCATGGAAATCCCTCTCTTCTGTGCGGTATTCAAAAGGCAATCACAGGGTCTGTTTGGCCTGCTCTTTCATCTTGCGGCTGCCAAGGTGCACCAAAGGCAGCTTGCCCTCTTTGCAGATGGGGCATTCTTCGGGCAGGTAGTTGGGCAGATCCAGCTTCACAGCGCTGGCCAGGATGGGAATGGGCGACGGGGCGTCCGCCTTGGTGCGGTCCACCACGCACACGATGCCCAAGCACTCGCCGCCGGCCTCTTCGATGACGCGCTTTGTCTCCAGAGAAGAGATGCCCGTGGTGACCACGTCCTCGGCGATGAGGCACTTTTCACCCGGGTGAATGGCGAAGCGTTTCAGGGTCATCACGTTGTCCACCCGCTCGGTAAAGATGGCGCGTTTGCCCATCTGACGGCCCAGCTCATAAGCGTACACGATGCCGCCCATGGCCGGTCCCACGATTACGTCCACGTCCAAATCTTTCAGTTGCTCGGCCACGTTCTCCATGACCAGGGCGCATTTTTCGGGGTGCTGCTGCAGAAAAGCCATCTGGCAGTAAGCGGAAGAATGACGGCCCGAGGACAGAAGGAAATGACCCTCCAAAAAGGCGTCGCAGGATTTGAGAATTTCCAATGCGTTGTTCATGATAATACTCCTTTGTTCGATGTGAGTTATACCCGGGCCGCGCCGCGGATTTCGTCCAGTGTTTTGACCCCGTGGGCGTCCATCCATTCGCCGATGCCGTCCACGATTTTTTCGCAAGCTTTGGGGTCCATAAAGTTTGCCGTGCCCACCTGCACCGCCGTGGCGCCGGCCAGGATGAATTCCAGCGCGTCGTGGGCGGTGGCGATGCCTCCCAGGCCCACCACAGGCACTTTGACCGCGCCGCACACCTGATAGACCATGCGCAGAGCGATGGGACGGATGGCCGGGCCCGAAAGCCCTGCAAATACATTATGGAACACCGGGCGCCGTTTTTCAAGGTCAATGGCCATGGCCTGGAACGTATTCACAAGGCTCAGGCCGTCGGCGCCCGCCTCTTCGCAGGCCAGCGCCATCTCCACGATGTTCTCAGCGTTGGGGCTGAGCTTGACGATCATGGGTTTTGTGGTGCATTTGCGCACCCGGCTCACCACTTCCCGGGCGCTTTCGGCCTTGACGCCGTAGGCGATGCCGCCTGCCTTTACGTTGGGGCAGGAGATGTTCAGCTCGATGAAGTCGATGGCCGTTTTGTCAAGCAGCCGGGCGCCCTCTTCGTAAGTCTCGATGGTGGAGCCGCCCAGATTGGCCATGGCCGCGCACCCCATGCCCAGCATGTCGGGCAATTCGTTGTCAATAAAGTGCTGCACGCCCGGGTTTTGCAGGCCGATGGAGTTGATGAGACCCGAGGGAGTCTCCCAGAGCCGCTCGCCCTCGTTGCCGTACTTTCCCTCCAAGGTCAGGCCTTTGCCGGACACGGCGCCCAGCTTTTTCAAATCCACGATGTTCTCGTATTCCACGCCGAAGCCGAAGGTGCCGGAGGCGGCGATGACGGGGCTGGCCAGGGTTTTGCCGCACAGATTCACGCGCAGATCAGCCATAGAACACACTCCCCTCGAACACGGGGCCGTCCTTGCACACGGACACGCCCCCGTTTTTGGATTTGCAGGTGCAGCCAAGGCACGCGCCCAGGCCGCAGGCCATTTTGGCCTCTTTGCTCACGTACACCCGCACACCTTTTGCAAGGCACATGCGGGCCACTTTTTCCATCATGATCTCGGGTCCGCAGGTGTACACCACGTCGAACTGTTCCGGCTCCAAAAGGTCGGTGACAAAACCGTGATGGCCCACCCGGCCTGTGTCCGTGGCGATCTGCACGTTGTCGCACACAGATGCAAACGCCGCCAGGCGGTAGGGCTCGTCCCGGAATCCCGCGAAGAAGTGCACCTCGGCGCCGCTGTTTTTCAACTCTTTGGCCAATTGCAGCAAAGGCGCGGTGCCGATGCCGCCGCCCGCCAGAGCCACTTTTTTGCCCTCGATGGGAAAGCCGTTGCCCGCGGGGCCGGTGAGCTGCAGCCGGTCGCCGGTGCCAAGGGCCGCCAGCTTTTCCGTTCCCTGCCCTTTGACTTCGTACAAAAACGAGACCTCCCGCAGCGACTCATCAAAACTGTGCAGGCTAATGGGGCGGGACAGAATCGGCGCCTCGTCCGCGGCCCAAGCCCGCAGCATATAAAACTGGCCCGCTTTGGGCGCGGGGGTGGCCGCGTCCCACAGGGCGGTCAACAAATAGATGTTCTGCGCCTGCGGTTCATTGCGCAAAACCACAACTTCACAGTTTGCTGCACGCATCGGCAATGGCTCCTTTCATGTTCACGCACTCGTTGTACGCGGCCTCGGCAAAGCCGGTGCCGGGCTGTTTTTTATACGCCAGCAGAATGCCGCGGCTGGAGTTGACGGTGCCGCCGTTGCCGTTGGACAGATACTGGGCGATGTCCTCGGCCTTGCCGCCCTGAGCGCCGTAGCCGGGAATCAGGAAGAAGGCGTTCTTGTACTTTGCGCGAATCTCCTTGGCCTCTTCGATGTGGGTGCCGCCGATGACAAGGCCGATGCTGGAGTAGCCGTGCTGGCCCATGTAATCTTCGCCGAAGGCGGTCATTTTATCGCCCACCAAATCGTACACATGGCGGCCGTCGGCCAGTTTCTCGTACTCAAAATCCTTGGCGCCGCCGTTGGAGGTGCGGCACAAAACGAACACGCCCTTGCCCTTTTCCTTCATGTACTTGGTGTAGGGCTCGATGGAGTCCATGCCCATGTAGGGGGCCAGCGTCATGAAATCGGCTTCGAAGTCCCCATCAAAGTGGGCTTTTGCGTACATCTCGGCGGTCTTGGCGATGTCGCCGCGCTTGACGTCCGCAATGGCGATAAGGTTTTTCTCGCGCAGATAGGCCAGCGTGTTTTTGTAAGCAAGCATGCCGTCCAGCCCGTAGGACTCGTAATAGGCGATCTGCACTTTATAGCAGCCGGCCACGTCTTTGGTGGCCTCGATGATCTCTTTGTTGAAGCGGAAGATGTTCTCCCCGGCGGTGAGGGACGAATCCACAAACTCCTTTGGCAGATAGGAAAAATCGGTGTCCAGGCCCACGCACACGGGGCCCTTTGCCTCTACGGCTTCATACAGTCGGTCCATTTGCAGCATTGTCGTATCCTCCGTTATCGTTCGTTATAAGTGATGACGCCGGCTTTCACGGTGGTTTTTACCTTGCCGTACAGCGTCAGTCCGTCGTAGGGGGTGTTGTGGCTCTTGCCGGCGAACTCGTCCTTGTTGACCACATAGGGAGTTTCCAAATCCACCAGCACCACGTCGCCGTCGTACCCTTCGGCCAGAAGGCCCTTGTTCAGGCCCAAAATTTCGGCCGGGCCCTTGCTCATCATGCGGGACAGCGTTTCCAAAGGCAGGCCGCACTGGCGGCACAGCTTTGTGTAGCACACGCTGAAGGCCGTCTCCAGCCCAACCATGCCGGGCGCACCCTTGGCCTTGTCCTCGGGAGAGTGGGGAGCGTGGTCCGTGCCGATGGCCTCTACCCGGCCCGCGGCCATGGCCTCGATCAGATACTCCACGTCCGCTTTTTCCCGGATGGGCGGGTTGACGCGGAACCCGTTGTCGTAAAACCAGATGTGGTGCGGGGTGACTTCGCTGGTGACGCGCACGCCCCGGTCCTTTGCACGGAGGATCTCCTCCATGGCCTCTTTGGTGCTCACGTGGCACATGTGAAGCTTGGCACCGGTGGCTCCGGCGATGTACAGATTGCGCACAGTCTCGAGGTTTTCCGCCAGGCGGTAGTCGATGGGCGACAAATCCATGTCCTCGGCGTGGCTCATGACGGTCAGGCCCTTTTTCGCGGCGATGGTCATGGCCTCGTACATGACTTTTGAGTCCCGCACGCCTTTGCCGTCCTCGGAGATAAAGCGCAAATTCGGGGGCAGGATGGTCAAATGGCTGACGGTCTTGCCGTCAAAGTCCTTTGTGATGGAGATGCACTGGTTCACATCGCACAGGCCGATGCGCTTTGCCTCGTCCATGACGCTCTGAGCGATGGCCGCCGACGAGCACACGGGCTTTGTGTTGGCCATGCAGTTGACAAACGTGTACCCGCCCCGGGCTGCGGCACGGGACCCGCTGGCGATGTCCTCTTTGTACTCAAAGCCAGGGGTGCGGAAATGACAGTGGGTATCCACAAAGGCAGGCAGCAGCACAAGGCCGCCTGCGTCCAGCACCGGACCGTCGGCAGTGAGGTTTTTCCCCACGGCGGTGATGGTGCCGTTTTCAATGAGCACATCCCCCTCGCGGACGCCCAGCGCGTCCGTGAGCATTGCGTTGCGAATCAGCATGTGGTTCCTCCTTTTGGGCAAAAAAAAACTTTTCCACAAAAAGGGAAAAGTTTAAAAGACGATAAAACGGCCAGGGCCTTTGGACTGATTTAACAAAAACACATTGCACAACGTCATTCCGCAGCTCCTCCGTCTTGATTTTGTTCCATAGTATTTTATCATCGGTCCGACAAATTGTCAATCGGGACACGATGTAAAACATAGCTGGCGGTGACGGGATTTTTCTGTGTGTAATCCACAAAGACCACTTGGCGCGCGCCGTACAAAAGCGCGACGCCCCGGCGCACGCCGGGTTTCGGGGCCGTGGCGGGGTTTTGGGCCAGACTGCGCACGGCCTTTGCCAAAAGCGGGTCCTTGATGTGCAGACAGGCGGGCAGGCGGCCCGTGGCGTTGGTGGAAAGCCGGTCGCAGACCATGGCGTCCCGCAAAAGCACCGGGTCCACCCCGGGCAAAGTTTGGCAGAACGCATACACAAGGGAGGTGTAGCCGTCCAGGTCCATCCGGGCAGTGTCTCCGGCAGCCTTGCCCAGGGCCGTATAAAAATCGAAGGGGCGCATACCCGAGGCCTCCAGCACATAGGCGGCCGTGCGCCGGAACCGGCGGGAGTTGTACACCCGCTCCAGCGCGTCCTCGGTTTTGTGCAAAAGAGCCAGGTCTTCTTCGCTCAGCCAAGGAGTGGACTGCACCTCATAAGGAGGCGTTTTGGAAAATTCGCAAGGGTACACCTGCGTCTCCTCGCGCATGGCGGCCCCGTGCAGCAGTTTTAAAAAGCCCAGTTGCAGC
Organism: uncultured Ruthenibacterium sp.; assembly: GCF_963558415.1. NCBI lineage: Bacteria > Bacillati > Bacillota > Clostridia > Eubacteriales > Oscillospiraceae > Ruthenibacterium > uncultured Ruthenibacterium sp. The sequence continues at coordinate 6,327 of NZ_CAUWGY010000045.1, forward strand.
ATGGACGCACCCAGGGCGTACCCCTCGTCGAAGCTCTTTGCAAAGGTGGAAAGGTCCTCGAAGGGAAGCCCGGCGATCAAATCGATGTGGATGTGCATGTTGCCCATTTCCACCAGACGCCGGATGTTCTCTTTGAGCACCTTTGTGTCGGTTTTGCGGCGCACGGCCTCGAGGGTGCGCTCGCAGAAGGACTGCATGCCGATCTCCAGTTGCACCGCGCCCACGGGCATGCGCTCCAAAAGGCGGAAGGTCTCCTCTTTTAAAATGTCGCCGGCGATTTCAAAATGAAAGCACACGCCGGCGGGGATGTCCCGGCCGTAGTGTTCCAAAATAAACGCCAGAATGGCGTTGGCGTGCCGGGGATTGGCGTTGAACGTGCGGTCGATGAACTTGACCGTTTTCGCCCCGGAATTGGCCAGCGTCAAAATGTCCCGGAAGGCCCGGTCCAGCCCGAACCAGCGGGGTTTGCCGCACCGGCCCGACAGACAGAAAGCGCAGGAGTACGGGCACCCGCGGCTTGTCTCCAGGTACGCGATGCGCCCGCCCAGCGCCGAAAGATACGCCGGCGTATAGGGGCTGGGCACGTCCCCAGGCAAAACACAGGGCGCGCTTTCCACCACGGTCTGCCCCTCTCGGCCGCACAGGCCGGGGATGTTTGCTGTGAGGGGGTCGGTGCCGGCAGCAAGACACCGCAGAAAGGCGGGCACACTCTGCTCGCCCTCGCCGGAGAGGATGTAATCGATTTGAGGATTTTCCCGCAGCACATCGGCCGCGTTGTAGCTGACTTCCGGCCCGCCCAGGGCCACCACCGCGCCGGGCAGGCGCTGTTTCAGCCGCGCTGCCAGGGTCAGGGTCTCGGTGATGTTCCACAGATAGCACGAAAAGGTCACGGCCTTTGGCGCACCGTCACAGATGCGCTCCAAAACGGCCTCGGGCGGCTCGTTGATGGTGCCCTCCACCACCCGCACCGTCAGTTCGGGGGCATAGGCCTCCACCCCGGCGGCCAAGCACCAAGGCGCCAGAGAGGAGTGGATGTATTTTGCATTGATGGCGCACAGCGCCGCAAAAAATGCCATGAAAAACGCTCCTTACGCTAAAAGCGGGCGCACATGCGCCCGCCGCTCATTTCAATTTCTGATAGGCCAGCCGCTCGCTGCCGTCAAACCCCAAACGGATGACGCCGCAGTACACAAAGCCGTTTTTCGTTAAAGCCCGCCGCATGGGGCGGTTGTCCCGATGGGTGTCCATGCGCAGATTGCCGCACTTTGCAAAGCACCAGTCGATGCAAAAGCCCACGACTCCTTTTCCCTGAGTGGCCACGGCCACCCGGTGCATGACCCCGTAAGGGCCGGGAGCGGCCCAGGCGCCGTTGATGCAAGCGTAATCGGGCTCGGTCTCGCCCTCGGCCACAGGAGCGCGGAACATGAACGCCGCGCACAAAGTTCCGTCTTCTTCGCACACATAGCTCTCGCCCCGGCGAATGTCCTGTTCCAGCGCGGCGCGGGTGGGCCCGCCGGTTTTCCACTGCTCGGGATTGCCGTTTTGCGCCATGAAGCGCCGCGCCCCGTCGTACAGCGCCTGAAGCGCGGGCAAATCTTCGCAACGAGCCAGACGCACGGTCATCATAGCAGCACCACGCCCGCGGCTTTGCAGGCCTCCTGGGTGGCTTTGTCCCACAGAGACACCTGCACCTCGCCCACATGGACCTTGCCCAACAAAAGCATGCACAGGCGGCTCTGACCGATGCCGCCGCCGATGGTCAAAGGCAATTCTCCCCGCAAAAGCGCCGCGTGGAAAGGCAGCTTTGCCCGCTCTTCACACCCGGCCAGCCGCAATTGACGCGCAAGACTTTCTGCGTCCACGCGAATGCCCATGCTGGAAATTTCCAAAGCGCAGCCCAGAGGCTCGTGCCAGAACAGAAGGTCTCCGTTGAGCTGCCAGTCGTCGTAGTCCGGCGCGCGGCCGTCGTGGGGTTTGCCGCTCTTCAAAGCGCCGCCGATCTGCTCGATAAATACCGTCTTGTGCGCCTTGCAAACAGCGTTCTCCCGCTCTTTCGGGGTCAGGTCCGGGTACTTGTCCTCCAATTCCTGGCTGGTGAAGAAACTCACGTCCCGGCAAAGAGAGGTGTCCAGAGAGCCGAACTGCCATTTGAGTTCGTCCAGCGTGCCGCAGATGGCATTGACAATGTCCTGCACGGTGCGGCGCAGATACGCCTCGTTGCGCGTATCCCGGTCGATGACTTTCTCCCAGTCCCACTGGTCCACGTAGATGGAGTGGAGATTGTCCATCTCCTCGTCCCGGCGGATGGCGTTCATATCCGTCACAAGGCCGTTGCCCACGTGAAAATCATACTGGTGCAGGGCCAGGCGCTTCCACTTGGCCAGGCTGTGCACCACCACGGCTTCGCGCCCGATGGCGGGCACGTCAAAAGACACCGGGCGCTCCACGCCGTTCAAATCGTCGTTGAGGCCCGTGGCCGGGTCCACAAACAAGGGCGCGGTGACGCGCTTGAGGTGCAGCGCCGCGCACAATTTTGTCTGAAAAATCTGTTTGATCAGGCCAATGGCCTTTTGGGTCTCATACAGGCCCAGGACCGACTCATAGCCCTGCGGAATCACGGTTCCCATTCTGTCTCCCCCTCTAAAACGACCCGAAACGGCCGTGTTTGTTCTTTATTATATAGGGCCTTGCTGCCCCGGTCAATTCTAGATGACCTTTTTCTCCTTCCATTTGCCCCGTGCAAACCGCACGATGAAGCACACTCCACGGAAGCTCCAGTCCAGCAGCATGGCGATCCAAATGCCCACGGCACCCATGCCCATCTGCGCGCCCAAAAGATAGCCGAATCCGAACCGGAAGGCCCAGATGGAGAAAATGGACACGGACATGGTATAGCGCACATCGCCCGCGGCGCGCAAAGCGTTGGGCAGCGTAAAGGACGCGGGCCACAAAAGCATGGCGAACCCGTCGTGGATCCACACCAGCGTAGTGGCCAGGGCCGCGGTCTCAGCCGACAGGGTGTACAAATTCAAAAGCAGCGGCAAACTCAACAAAATGGAAATATTCAGCACGCCACCCATCAAATACACAAGTCCCACCAGTTTTTTGGCGTAGTGTGCGGCCTGTTTTGTATCTCCCGCGCCGATGCACCGGCCCACCACAGTGATCATGGCCAGGTTGACCGCATCTCCCGGAATGCAGCCCAAGCCGTCCAGATTGTTGGCCACCGCATTGGCCGCGATCTGCACCGTGCCGAACCCGGCGATGATGCCCACCACCATGATGCGGCCGAGCTGGAACAAGCTGTTTTCCACTGCGCTGGGAATGCCGATGCGCAAGATGCGGCGCACAAGGCCCGGTTCTACGTGCAGCACATCCTGCACGCGCAAATGCAAAGCGTTGTGTTCCTGACACAAAAGCCCCGTGAGCACCAAACAGCCCAGCACCCGGCTGAGCAGCGTGGGAATGGCCACGCCCGCCACGCCCAAGCGGGTGTTGTTCTGGCAGCGGAACAAGGCCGCCGAGGCATTGTACACCGCCAAAAACGGATAGGACAAAGCCGTGATGAACCAGTACAGCATGGCTGCGTCCATGACGTCGTCCTCAATGGCGCCGAAGGCAAGGCGCAAAAGAGGCGAGCGCAGGCCCACGGACAATACGGCCACGGCCAGCGAGATCAGCACCGTCAAAAGCACGAGCTGCCCGGCTGAGCGCTGGGCCTCTGCATTGCGGCGCGCGCCCAAAAACTGGCTGGTGACCACCGCGCCGCCGGTGGCCAGTGCTGCAAACAGATTGGAAATGAGCAAATTCAGCATGTCCACCAAAGACACGCCGGAAACCGCCGCCTCACCCACCGCGGAGACCATCATGGTGTCGGCCATGCCCACGGCCACGACCAAAATCTGTTCGATGACCAGCGGCACCAGCAATGTGCGCAACTGTGCACCGGTAAACATCGGTTTTCCCGTCTGCAACGTTGTTGTCATATTCTTTCACACTCCCCCAGTGTAGTTATACCACGCCGGCGGCCAAAAGAGAAGAGGCAACCCCTTGGCGGCGGCCGAATTTGGATGTATACTGAAACAAAAATGCCATAAGGAGTGTTTTTATGCTTCGTTTTGCCATTCTGACTGCGGGCAACATCGCCCACAAAATGGCCCAGACCATCGCCGCCGTGCCCGGCATGGTAGAGCCCTATGCCATCGCCGCGCGCAGCGCCGAGCGCGCCGCCGAGCTTGCCCGCGAATGCGGCTTTGCCAAGAGCTACGGCAGCTATGAAGAGCTGTTTGCCGACCCCAATGTGGACATCGTGTACATTGGGAGCACCCACAATTTCCATCCGCAGCACGTGCGCATGGCCCTCAATGCAGGCAAGCACGTTTTGTGCGAAAAGCCCCTGACCGTGAACGCGACCCTGGCCCGGGAACTGTTTGCTTTGGCGGACGAAAAGGGCCTTGTGCTGACCGAGGCCACCTGGACCCGGTTCCAGCCGGCCATCCACCGGCTGCGCCAAATTCTGGACGCGGGCGAAATTGGCCGGGTGCTGGGCGTGAGCGCCAACATGGGCTGCGCCGTGGCCGAAAAGCCCCGCATTGCCCTGCCGGAACTGGCCGGGGGCATTCTGCTGGACCTTTCCATCTATCCGCTGACCATCGCGGACATTGCTTTAGGACCGGCGGTGAGCGAGCCCACAGGCGTGTGCGTGAAGAACGAAAACGGCGTGGACGTACAGGAAGTGATCCAGGCCGAGTACGCCGACGGACGGCTGGCCAGCCTGTTTGTGACCGGCCGGGCGGTGCTGGCCAACACGGCCACCGTGTGGGGCGACAAGGGCCGCGTGACGCTGCGGGGCAATTTCTGGCACACCGAGGCCCTGGACGTGTACAATGCCGCCGGACACCGAACTGTGGAGCTGCCCTTTGAAGCCACAGGCTACGAGTACGAAGTGCGCGCCATCGTCGACGCGGTGAACCGCGGCGCACGGGAGTGCCCGGACATGCCCCGGGCCGCCACGCTGCGGATTTTGGAGCAGATGGACGCCTTGCGCAAGGCCTGGAACATCCGCTACCCCTTTGAATAAAAAAAGCGCGGAGAGACATCTCTCCGCGCTTTTTTGCATCAGCCCTCCATGGCTTTCTCGGCAAAGGTATTGTTGACCACCTCGGCCCAGGGGGCGGTCTGGGTCAATTCGCCCGCCTCGGTCATGACGGTCTGCAAAAGGTTGAAGCTCTCCTCGGTCATCACCGGGTCCGTGCTGTACGCGCCGATGTCCTGATAGCTCTGCACCGCGCTCTCCAAAAGCTCCAGATCCGTGTCCGCAAAGCTGTCCTGGACCACCTCGGCCACCTCTCGGGCGGAATGTTCCTGCACCCACTGCTGGCCCTTGTACACGGCGTTGGTAAAACGCTGGATGAGCTCGGCATTGTCCTCGATGTAGCTCTTTTTGGCAAAGTAAGCGGTGTAGGGGATCTCGCCGGCCTCGTCGCCCACGGCGGCAACGATGTAACCCTTGCCTTCGGCCTGCACGGCGCTGGCGGTGGGCTCGAACATGGTCACGTAGTCTCCGGTGCCGCCCAAAAAGGCGCCGGTCATGTTGTCAAACTGAACGCTGGTGTCCAGGGTCATGTCCGTGGCCGGGTCCATGCCGTTCTGGCGGATGGCATATTCAAAGGCCATATAGGGCACGCCGCCCTTGCGGCCGGGCAGAATGTGCGCGCCTTTCAATTTGTCCCAGGTGAAATCCTCGTCGGGCTCGCGGGCGACTAAGAAGCTGCCGTCCCGCTTTGTCATCTGCGCGAACACCTGGGTATAGTCTTCCTTGCCCTCGTTGTACACGTAGATGCTGGCCTCAGGACCTGCAAATCCGATGTCGATGCTGCCGGACAGCACCGCGCTCATGACTTTGTCTGCGCCGCCGCCGTTGGACAGTTCCACATCCAGGCCTTCCTCTTCAAAAAAGCCCAGGGCCATGGCCACGTACTGGGGCGCGTAGAAAATGGAGTGGGTCACTTCGCACACGGTGACTTTTTCCAGCGGCTGTTCGGTCTTTGCACATCCTGCTAAAACGCCCAGGGCCAGAGCGGCCGCAAGCGCCAACGCGATCACTTTGTTTCTCATAGACAGTACACCCATCCTTTCTTGTATGCAGAACGGCACAGCGCCGTATCTGTCATTTGCCGAAGCGGCGCTGCAAAAGCCGCTGAGCCACGACCACGCTCTCGTACATCAAAGCGGCCAACACCGCCAGAATGAGAACGCTGGACATGACCAAATCGAGCTGGAACACCTGACCGCCGTAAACGATCAAGTAGCCAAGTCCCGCTTTGCTGACCAAAAACTCTCCCGCGATGACGCCCACCAGCGACAGGCCGATGTTGATCTTCAGCGAGTTGAACAGCGTGCCCAAGTTGGCAGGCAGCACGATTTTGGCGAACAACTGGCGCTTGGTGGCCCCGAAGGTGCGGGCCATTTTGATGAGCTCCGGGTCAGTGGAGCGAAAGCCCGACAGCATCTCCAGCACCGTGACCACCAGAGAGATGGCAAGTGCCATGAAGATGACCGCCTGCGTACCTGCGCCGACCAAAAGAATGATGACCGGGCCCAAGGCGATTTTGGGCAGGCTGTTGAGCACCACCAGATAGGGTTCCGCCACGCTGGAGGCAAAGCCCGACCACCACAGTGCCACCGCGATGATGAGCCCCAGCGCCACACCCAGCACAAAGCCGGTCAGGGTCTCGTACAAGGTGACGCCGATGTGCAAAAGCAGATGGTTCTGGGACATATTCAACAAGGTTTCCAAAACACGGGTGGGCTGGCTGAGAATGAAGCTGTCGATGATGCCCACCCGGGCCAGCACCTCCCACAGGAGAAAAAACGACACGAGAATGCCGATTTGGCAGCTCAGCACCTGCCGTTTGCGCCGTTTGCGCCGGCGCAGGTACTCCGCCCGCTCGGGGGAGACCGGGATTTCAAGTTGTTTCATTTTGACTCAGCTCTTTCCATATGTAGTCAAAGTATTTGGCGAAGTTTGCATGGGACCGGCAGCCAAGAGGTGTGCGGTCCGGACCGAAATCGATGGTCAGAATGTCCTGCACCCGGGCGGGCCGGGCGGACAATATCATGACTCTGTCCCCCATGCTGATGCTCTCGGGGATGTCGTGCGTGACCATCAACGTGGTGACGCCCTCTTTTTTCAAAATGCCGTACACGTCGTCGGTGACCGCCAGCCGTGTCTGGTAATCCAAAGCCGAAAAAGCCTCGTCCAGCAGCAGAATGTCCGGCCCGGCCGCCAGAGTTCGAATCAGCGCCGCCCGCTGGCGCATGCCCCCCGACAACTGACGCGGATACTTGCGGGCAAACTCCGCAAGGCCGTAGGTCTCCAGAAGCCGCTGGGCCCGCGCCACGTTTTCCGGAGTCTTGGCCCGCTGGATCTCCAGCCCGAACAGCACGTTGTCCAAAATGGTGCGCCATTCCAGAAGATTGTCCCGCTGGAGCATGTAGCCCACGTGAGGCGAAGTGCCCGTCACCTCTTCGCCCTCCACCAGCACCCGGCCGCCGGTGGGCTTTACCAGCCCCGCGATGACCGACAAAAGCGTGCTCTTGCCGCAGCCGGACGGTCCCACGATGCTGAGAAACTCTCCTTTTTTTACACTAAAATCAATGGATTCAAAGGCGTTTATTTCGCCGTTTTCTGCTTGGTATTTTTCACTTACGTTCTGTGCACGCAAGATTTCCATGTCTGGCCCTCCTTCCGTTTATTACCAGTACATGCAAAAGGGGCGGTTTTTGCGCCACAAACCCGAAGATTTTCTCAAAAAAAGCCGCCGGATGGCAAAAAGAACAGGCCGGTCGAACGTCAGTCCGACCGGCCTGTTTTGATTGGAGCAAACCCTGTGCTCACTCCTCGTATGTTTGGGCTGCTGCCCGGTACTTTTCCTGGAAACTCTGGGCTAGAGTTTTCGGTTCCAGCACCTGCGCCTGAGCACCGAATTTGAAAAAGTAATTGTCCGCCTGCCGCAGCGTACAAAAAAAGGTGTACACATTGCCTTCTCTGGCCGTATACAGCGGACGAAGGTGCATCATGTGGCGGTACATCTTCTCGCCCTCCGGTGTAAACTTCACCACCACCCGGCCGGCGCCGCTGCGTTCCGGCAGATACTGCACGCCCTGGCGCCGGATGCCTTCCAGAATGCGGCGGCGCTCCTCGGCGCTGACAAACCCCGACCGCGCCTGCCGCACACAGGCCTTGATGGACGTCAGGCGCACCGTGCCCGGCTGCCACGGTCCGTCCGGGCAGGACGCCGTCATGCCCACCACGTAGTTGTAAAGCCGCTCGGCGTCCTCCTGGCAACCAATGGGTTTCAGATACAGCACGTTGTTCTGCTCACCTGCCTCGGTCCGGCTTTTGCTGTGCAAAGTCAGGCGCAGCATTCTTTTTTCCACCTGAGCCAAATGCACATTGTCCAGCACCTGCCCAAAACAGATGCGCTCCCGCTGGGTATAGGGCAATTCGCAGTACTCTTCCAGCACCGCCTTAACATAATGGCCCACGCTGCCTTTGTAGATGTCCGCCTCGGCCTGGCCCTCCGGCGAAGCCAAAAACTCCAGGTTTTCCCGGTCGATGCGGATGGAAAAGGAATACCCTTTCTCTGCGCACCGGCGGGCACATTCTTCCCGCAGCTCCTTTTCATAAGCCGCCAAGCACAGCCCAACCGCCTTTTCACACGCCTTTGCCGGCAAAGGCGCAAACAACTGCTCCAGCTCCTGCCGCTTTTGTTCCAGTGTCATGGAGACCGACGCGTGCGCCTTTTGGCGAAAGCAGCGGAACACATGGTTGACAATGTTGGACGAGAGCTGACCGGCCCCTCTCTTGAGCGCATTCTCCGGTTGAAACGCCCCCACATCCCGCAACAATACTTGGCGCGCATGCGCACTCAAATTCAAACGCTGTTTATTCTCCACACTCAGCACATCGCAGAACTGCATGATTTCCCCCGTTTTTGTTCCATTAACGGAACATATTTTTCTTAATTATAGCAGTTTTTTTCAATTACCGGAACATTTCTTTGATTTTTTCTCCCCCTTTTTTAGCCTGTTGTTCCGTGATACAATGAACTTGTAAAGAGCAGGGCCCGCTCAAACAAGTACGGTTCACAGAGAGGAGTTTTTTTGTATGGGGTACTATAAAACGCCGGAAGAGATGTTCAGCGCGCGGGCGGACAGTTTTGAGCGGGACGCAAACCGCCACTGGGCCATGGCCAAGAGCGGCTGCGGCGATTTTCACTACGCAAAGGCGCGCTTTTGCTATGAACAGGCCGCTTCCAACCGGGAAAAAGCGGAGTTTGCACACGAGACAAACGCCCATTTTTAAACTAAAAAAAGCCCGCGGGAAACTCTCCCGCGGGCTTTTTTCATGGATTTTTTCGGCCCCTGCGACCCGGCCGTTTTTCCTTTTATAATACGCGCCTCACGTCGTCTCGTTTTTTCCGTACTCGTACATGGCCAGGGCCAGCTTCTCCCACAGCGCTTCGTAGCATTCCACCATCTCCAGCAGGTCCGCGTCCTCTTCCCCCGTGCCAAGACGCTCGCCCAGACGCCGGCGGGCGCTGTAAGCTCTGTCTAAAAGCGCCGCGCATGGCTGCCCCGGCCGGAACAAATTGTCCACATATTCCGCTTCCGGCGGGGAATACTTCTCTAAATCGTACATTCCCAACAGCAACTCGAAAATGCGCTTTACTTTCAAATCTGTCAATTCGTTCACACTCTCCTTTCCTTTCTTTGTTAAAATACTTTTCAATGTTGAATCGTATTTACCAATATTGTTCCCATTCTAACATAAAATAATGGTTGTTGAACAGTATTTACCAATTGGAGCAGGAGGTCGATGTGTTCAAAATCAAAGCAGAGGATGGAACCAATAATTTGTGCGGGGCCAATGTGCGGCGCATTCGACTTGCGAAAACGCCCCGCCTTTCTCAGCGCGGGCTGGCCGCGCGCCTGCAAGTGATGGGATACGATGTGGACCACCACATGATTCGGCGCATCGAGAACGGAGAGCGGTTTGTCACAGACATCGAACTGGAACTTCTGGCACAGGCACTGGGCACCACCATCAACGAACTGTGCGCAAAAAAGGACCGGGTACACCCGGCCCCAACGGCTTTTGGCCCACATAAAAACGCACCCTGATTTCTTGGGAAGAAACCGGGTGCGTTTATTTTTTTCTTTACGTTTCGGGTGTGTCCCAATCCTGCGCACGGGTGACAGCCTTGTGCCAGCCGGCCACTTTTCGGGCAGCCGTTTCGGGGTCCATCTCAGGCTGGAAAGCTCTGTCCAGCGTCCACTGGCCCCGAATCTCATCCAAATCTTTCCACACGCCCACTGCAAGGCCCGCCAGATAAGCGGCGCCCAGAGCGGTGGTCTCCCGGACTTTTGGCCGCTCCACGGCCACGCCGGTGATGTCCGCCTGGAACTGCATGAGCAGATTGTTGGCCGAGGCTCCGCCGTCCACTTTCAGAGCGGAGAAGCAAGTACCGCAGTCCGCCTGCATGGCCTCCAGCACGTCCCGGGTCTGATAGGCGATGCTCTCCAGCGCGGCCCGGATCAGATGATTGCGGCCTGCGCCCCGGGTGAGCCCCACGATGGCGCCCCGGGCGTACATGTCCCAGTAAGGCGCGCCCAGCCCCGTAAAGGCCGGCACCACGTACACGCCCGCGGTATCCCGCACTTTTCCGGCAAAGTATTCGCTGTCCGCGCTCTCGTTGATTAAGCGCAGCTCGTCCCGCAGCCACTGAATCACCGCGCCGCCCACGAACACGCTGCCTTCCAGCGCGTAGCGCACCGACCCGTTCAAACCGATGGCCACGGTGGTCAACAGGCCGTTCTTGCTCTCGACCGGCTGTGTGCCGGTGTTCATCAAAAGAAAGCAGCCGGTGCCGTAGGTATTTTTTGCCTGGCCGCGCTCAAAGCAGGCCTGGCCGAACAAAGCTGCCTGCTGGTCGCCGGCGGCGCCCGCCAAGGGCACCTTGGCGCCGCCCATCTCCACATAACCGTACACACTGCTGGAGTCACACACTTTGGGCAGCATCTGCATGGGAATGTCCAGCCAGGAGCAAATCTCCTCGTCCCACTGGAGCGTGTGAATGTTGAACAGCATGGTGCGGGAGGCATTGGTCACGTCTGTGACGTGGACGTGGCCGTCGGTGAGCTTCCAAATCAGCCAGGTGTCCACAGTGCCGAACAACAATTCGCCCCGCTGGGCTTTCTCCCGGGCGCCGGGCACGTTGTCCAGAATCCACTTGATCTTGGTGGCGCTGAAATAGGCGTCAATCAAAAGGCCCGTCTTTTGCTTGATGGCGTCGCTTTTGCCCTGGCGCTCCAGCTCCTCGCACAAGCCGGCGGTGCGCCGG
>NZ_CAUWGY010000046.1:0-17718 GCF_963558415.1 uncultured Ruthenibacterium sp.
CCAATTGAAACAATGGCGAACAATTTAGATGATGTAGAAAAGAACGTGCCATATAAAGAACTGGAACCATTTGCAAAAGCGATTGCACTGGATCAAAAAAATCGGCAGAATGGAGAAAAACTGCGCAGAGAATTTACCGCAAATGTAAGCCATGAATTGAAAACTCCGCTCACAAGTATTTCCGGTTATGCTGAGCTTATTGAGACTGGAATGGCAAAGCCAGAGGACGTGGTAGGCTTTGCCGGACGAATTCGCAAGGAGACAGGCCGTCTGATGGCTTTGGTAGGAGATATTATCCAGCTTTCGGAATTGGATGATGCCAGCGAGGACGGAGTAAAAAAGCTTACGATGGAAGAAGTCGATTTGGCTGAGCTAGCTGGAGAGTGTGTAGAGGATTTACAGCCGGCGGCAAAAAAAGCGTATTTGATTCTTTCCATGCAAAAAGAGCATGTTACGGTTCGTGGAAATAGAGGTCTACTGCTGGAACTATGCCAGAACCTGTGTGACAATGCGATACGCTATAACCGTCCTGGGGGAAAGGTTGAGGTTAGCGTTCGAAATGTTGCAGGAATGGCAGAGCTATGTGTGAAAGACAATGGAATTGGAATAGCTCCTGAACATCAGCAAAGAGTTTTTGAACGTTTTTACCGTGTGGATAAAAGTCGTAGTAAAGCTACAGGCGGAACCGGATTGGGTCTCGCAATTGTCAAACATATTGCGATTTTGCATAATGCTAAAATTGATTTGGAAAGTGAAGCAGGGAAGGGAACGACCATTAAGGTGTCCTTTCCACTTTGCGAAAAATAGAAAATCGGAATAAGAAACGCCGAAGATTTTATTCTTCGGCGTTTCTCTTTGTGAAAGAAGACGATAAACTTTCAAGTAAGATAGGTAAAATAAATGAAAAAAGTCCGTCTATTTGACCGGGACTTTTTTACACGGACTAAAATCCCCGATAAGCTGGTGCGGTTTGCAAATCCGTATCCAAACGGATTTTTCCCCAGTCGGTCCTTGCCCCGTAGAGGGGGGAGTCCTTTTAAAGTTGTCCTACTGGCCACAGAGATAGGGGAAGCAGAGCGCAAGGGAGCAAAACACTCTCTGCCGCTGGCCGGGAAAAAGATACCTGGGGTTGGCAGGGATAACTATTGCGCTCTGCATCGACCGGCCGGAGCAGATGCAGATTTACACCAAGCGGCACGAACAGGAGCGATAAGAAAAAGGACGGACAAGCTATTACACTTGTCCGTCTTATATTCTCTGTAAATGAAGATTTTTTATTGCTTTTTTGATTCAGCAATTGCTCTAATAATGGCACATATAAGATTCCCGGCCAGCCCAATCCCAATAATGATTGCTGAAATTTTAATAACATCAGGATTCATATCTCCAAATACTTCTATCGTTAATGGGAACGTTGCAATAAGTGCAGCAATCAAAAAAGTGATATTGAGCAAATGGATTTTCTTCATCACAACAATTCCCTCCCTCTGGAACTTCTAATTTTCTATTTTTATTATATTTAAAAAGCCATGAACAATTCAACCACAGAGAGCGAGATACTCAACTATTCTTGGTGTTTCTGCAATCGCAGGGGAACCTCTGGAGTACGCCAAAAAAAGAATACGGAGCCGCAAGACACCTCGCGGTTCCGACCTCGGGCGGAGGGGCTTGCCTCGCCGGGGTCGAATAACAAATAATCCGAACTCATCTCCTATCAGAAATAAGTTCGGATTATATTGGTTTGGTGCGGGTAACAGGGGTCGAACCTGCATGGATCGCTCCGCCAGATCCTAAGTCTGGTGCGTCTGCCAATTCCGCCATACCCGCATATATAGATATATTACAAAGAAGATGAGCGTTTGTCAATTGCTGGTTTAAAAAAGTAAGATTATAATAAAGAAAAGGAGGCTGGCTGGTATGAGAATGTATGATATTATTTCTCACAAACGAGACGGGATTCCACTATGTGAAGAAGAAATTCGTTTTTTTGTACGCGGATATACAGAGGGGCGGATTCCCGACTATCAGGCAAGTGCATTGCTGATGGCAATCTATCTCAGAGGAATGAATCAGCAGGAGACGGCCCTGCTTACGTCGGCTATGGCACAAAGCGGAGAGATTGAAGATCTTTCTAATATACACGGAATGAAAGCAGATAAACATTCTACTGGCGGAGTAGGAGATAAGACAACGTTAGCTGTAGTTCCAATGGCTAAAATGAGCGGGCGAGGATTGGGACATACTGGTGGCACACTGGACAAATTGGAATCAATTCCTGGCTATCGAGTCGATTTGACCGAACAGGAATTTTCAGATCAGGTCAATCGAATAGGGGCGGCTGTCATTGGACAGACAAGAAATCTGGCGCCGGCTGATAAAAAATTATATGCTTTGCGTGATGTGACTGCGACGGTGTCTAGTATTCCGCTCATTGCGTCTAGTATTATGTCTAAAAAATTGGCGGCTGGAGCCGATCATATTTTGTTGGATGTAAAAGTGGGCAATGGCGCTTTTATGAAAAACTTGGAGGACGCACGACAACTTGCAAAGACGATGGTCTCTATCGGCTGCGCACATGGAAAAAAGACAGCGGCTTTACTCACTCGCATGGATACACCGCTCGGTCAAGCAGTTGGAAATGGACTGGAAGTGCTGGAGGCTTTGCAGGTTTTAAAAGGTGGCGGGGCGGATGATTTGAGACGGGAATGTCTGCTTTTGGTTGCGCATTTATTAAAATTGGCTGGGATGGGAACCACCCTTGAGGAATGTGAAGAACAAGCCAGGCAGGCCATTGAAAGCAAACGCGCATTGCATAAATTTTATGAAATGGTTGAGGCTCAGGGCGGCGATATTTCTGTGCTGAAGGACGAAAAAAAGTTCCCAAGGGCGGATTATGAAAAAACTGTATATGCACCTCAAAGCGGCTATATTTGCTCTATGGATACGGAAAAAATCGGAACGTCTGCCATGCTGTTAGGCGCAGGACGCCAAAAGAAAGAAGATAGCATCGATTCGACAGCCGGCTTATTGGTATTGAAAAAAACGGGAGACATGGTTCATAAGGGAGAAGAGATTGCCAGGCTTTTTGCCTCGAATCGTTCTCTGTTTTCGGACGCGGAGGAACTTTATTTGCAGGCTTTATCTTTTTCGGAAAACACACCGGTGAGATCTCCATTGATTCTTGGTTGTATAGAAGAAAATGAACTGGAACATTATTGACATATGACAATAACATTGTATAATGATATTTGACATATGTCGGATTAAAGGAGGCGGAGAATGCCAAGACCTACGAAATGTCGCCGTATTTGTGCGCTTCCGCGGATGCAAGAGTTTGGGCCTTTACGACCTTGCAAGAGGCAAGAGACTGTGATGCTCTCTGTAGATGAATATGAGGTCATTCGTTTGATCGATTGGTTGGATATGACCCAGGAAGAGTGTGCAACACAAATGGAAGTAGCACGTACCACGGTACAGGCAATTTACACATCGGCAAGGAAAAAAATTGCAGATGCGCTGGTAAATGGCCATTTACTGAAAATTGATGGCGGAAATTATCGGATATGTGCGCATCAGGAAAATTGTTGCCTTAGAAGGCAAATGAAAACTTGTACGCAGGGACATTGCGTGAATAACGAATGTCTCAAACAAAACAAATTAGAATGTGGGAGGAGTAAACTATGAAAATTGCAGTCACCTATGATAATGGAGAGATTTTTGGCCATTTTGGTCATACCCAGCAATTCAAAATTTATACGGTGGAACAGAATCAAGTAGTATTTAGTGAAGTAGTGCCTACAGGAGATAGCGGGCACGGTGCTTTGGCCGGCTTTTTAAAGGAGCATGATGTGGATACTCTGATTTGCGGTGGTATTGGTGGTGGTGCACGTACAGCATTGGCTCAGGCGGGAATTCAATTGTATCCCGGAGCGAGTGGGTCAGCGGATCAAGCTGTGCAAGCTCTTCTTGCAGGAGCTCTTCAATATGACCCCAATACAGTGTGTGCGCATCACGAAGGAAACCATTCCTGTGGCAATCATAGCTGCGGAAATCATTAATGAAAAAGTGCGGATTTTTCCGCACTTTTTTATTTTGCTTCCCCAATAAGCAAATTGAAGTAAATAAGAGGAAAACGGAGCAATCAAGAGAAAAACGTTGTGCTGTTTTGAAAAAAATTGAAATACGGAGACATATGCGAAGATTTTGTGAATTTTTTACGAAAAAACTATTGACAAAATATGCACAAATCTATATAGTACATTTGTGTGTTTTAAGATGCATCTGAACACACGGCACGGTATATTTGTGCCGAACTTGGTGATCGTATGTGTCGCTGTAGCTGCCAAACCGGCTTTTCCACTCAACCGGGGATAAGAGCAGTGTAACAAACCTTTTGCGGGGCGGCATAATTGACACTGGCCCGGGCCATTTCCCGGGAAAATTCCGCAAAGGGGGATGCAATCCATATGGATAATAGTGTAATTGTATCGTTGAAAGACATTGTAGTCGATTTCGATGGAGAGAACGTTCTGAACGGCCTCAATCTCGATATCCACGACAAGGAGTTTGTTACGTTCCTGGGCCCGTCTGGCTGCGGAAAGACGACAACACTTCGTGTTATAGGTGGATTTATCGAACCGAAATCGGGCAATGTCTTTTTTAACGGAAAAGACATCACGTCTCTTCCGCCGTACAAACGTCAGGTCAATACGGTGTTCCAAAAGTATGCGTTGTTTCCGCATTTGAACGTGTATGATAACGTGGCGTTTGGGCTTCGTCTGAAAAAAGTGGATGAAAAAGAGGTACGCCAGCGAGTGATGGAAATGCTGGAACTCGTAGGCTTGAAAGGATTTGAGCGTCGTAGTACGGTAACGCTTTCTGGCGGTCAGCAACAGCGAGTGGCTATTGCTCGTTCTTTGGTGAATCATCCGCGTGTGTTGCTGTTGGATGAGCCTTTGGGTGCGTTGGACTTGAAATTGCGCAAAGAAATGCAAATCGAGTTGAAACGGATTCAACAGAGCATGGACATTACTTTTATTTATGTGACGCATGATCAAGAAGAGGCACTCACCATGTCGGATACAGTGGTGGTTATGCGCGGCGGAAATATTCAACAGATTGGTTCTCCGCAAGATATTTATAATGAGCCGGAAAATGCTTTTGTGGCAGATTTTATTGGAGAGTCCAATATTTTAGATGGTGTAATGTTACGCGATTTCTGTGTGGAATTTGCAGGCAATGAGTTTACATGTGTGGATAAAGGATTTGGAAACAAAGAGTTTGTCCAGGTTGTTGTGCGGCCAGAAGATATTCGGGTTGTTCCGGCTATTCAAGGCCAGTTGACAGGAATCGTAGAAAATGTGATTTTTAAAGGTGTGCATTTTGAAATGCACGTCCGTCAGGCGGGTTATAATTGGATTATTCATTCCACCCAAGCTTCTCAAGTGGGTGAACTGATCGGGATGTGCATTGGTCCTGACGAAATCCATATTATGCACCGCACGGAGGAAGAGTGACATGCTGAAGAAAAGATCACTTGCTGCTCCGTATTTGGTTTGGATGATTGTGTTTACTGTTTTTCCTTTAGCAATTGTTGTTTATTTTGCCTTTACTAATAAGGAAGGACAGTTTACATTAGAAAATATTATGGCGCTGGGACAATACACTACCGTGTTTACACGCAGTATTGTTCTGGCGGTGATTGCAACGGTCATTTGTTTGGTTTTAGCGTTTCCGATTAGTTTTATGCTTTCTCGTTTGAAAGCATCTCGCCAAAGTATGATGCTGATGCTGATCATGCTTCCCATGTGGATGAATTTTTTGCTTCGCACGTATGCTTGGATGAGCCTTTTGGAAATGAATGGCCTTATCAATCGTTTTTTGGGATTGTTTGGCATTGGACCGTTTCAGATGATTAACACCGCGGGAGCGGTCGTGTTGGGAATGGTTTACAATTATCTACCGTACATGATCCTTCCTCTGTATACCATTATGGTCAAAATTGATAATAGCGTGATCGAGGCAGCGCAAGATTTGGGAGCCAATATGTTCCGTGTATTAACTCGTGTGCTAATCCCTCTTTCTATGGATGGTATTACGACTGGAATCACTATGGTGTTTGTGCCAAGTATTTCTACCTTTATTATTAGTCGTATGTTGGGTGGCGGCTCCAACTTGCTGATTGGCGACTTAATTGAGCTGCAGTTTTTAGGCAATAGCTATAATTACAATTTGGGCAGTGCGATGAGCTTAATGCTTATGGTGATTGTGCTGCTTTGCATGAGCTTTACTACCGCCGACACGGAAGAAATGGAGGCGATGGTATGAAACGTTGGAAAATTGCAGGACGAGTCTATTTGTGTGCGATTTTGGGCTTTTTGTATCTGCCAATCGCAGTGTTGATTGCGTTTAGCTTTAACGAGTCGAAAAGCCGCGCTGTGTTTACTGGATTTACCTTTAAGTGGTATCAAAATCTGTTCAACAATGAGATGATCCTTAAAAGTTTAGTGGTATCGTTGATCATTGCGTTCGTTGCTTCAATTTTAGCAACGATTTTGGGAACAATGGCCGCCATTGGTGTCAGCTCCATGAAACGGCGTACGCGCGGCGCTATTATGACGGTCAGCTATATTCCGGTTATCAATCCGGAAATTATCACTGGTGTTTCCTTGATGCTTTTGTTTGTGGTTGGAAACAATGGTTTGTCAAGTGTTTTTTCGGCTATTTTGCAACAGGAAGTATCCGTGCAAGGGTTTGGCATTGTCACATTGCTTTTGGCGCATATTACTTTCTGTGTGCCGTATGTCATATTTAGCGTTAGTCCTAAATTACGGCAAATGGATATTCGAGTGTATGAGGCAGCGTTGGATCTGGGGTGTAATCCCCGCCAGGCTTTCTTTAAAGTGGTTTTACCAGAACTGATGCCGGCGATTTTTTCGTCGTTTCTCATTTGCTTGACGTATTCCATTGATGACTTTATTATTTCCTATTTTACAAGTGGAACTGTACAGACGTTGCCGATTGCAATTTACTCCATGACGAAAAAACGTGTAAGCCCGGAGATTAATGCGCTTTCTGCAATTATGTTTGTAGTCATTCTGACGATTATTCTGATTTCCAATGCGGCGGATAGTGCAAAAGAAAAGCGCTTAGAGCGCACTGCACGCGCAGAGGAGAGAAAGGCGGGAATGGCATGAAAAAGATAGTTTCCTTGTTAGGAGTTTTGTTGCTTTCCGCCGTATTATGCATGCCCGCTTTTGCGGAAGTGGAAGTGGATCCCGGATATGATTATGACCGTTTTCGTGATCAGAACATCACACTGAATGTGTACAACTGGGGTGAGTATATTTCTGATGGGGAAGATGACTCCATGGATGTGATCCAGGAGTTTGAGGATCTCACTGGAATCAATGTAAACTACACAACGTTTGATACAAATGAAACTATGTATGCGAAAATTCGCAGTGGTGGCGGAAGCTATGATGTCATCATTCCAAGCGATTATATGGTCGGAAAAATGGCCAACGAGGGAATGTTGGAAGAACTGGATATGGACAATATCCCCAATTTCAAGTATATTATAGATAGTTGTAAATCCCAGGCGTATGATCCGGAAAATAAGTATAGTGTTGCATATACTTGGGGCGTTGTGGGCATCGTGTATAATACTACGATGGTAGATGAGTCTGATTTGGACCAAGGCTGGGGAATCCTGTGGGATGAAAAGTATGCGGGCCAAATTTTGATGTTCAATAATAGCCGCGATGCCTTTGCCATTGCATCCAAGATGATTGGATTGTCTATTAATCCGACCACGGTAGAGGATATAGAGCTGGCAGCCGATAAATTGAAAGAACAGAAATCCGTAGTACAAGCATATGTAATGGATGAAGTGTTTGATAAAATGAGCGGCGGAGAAGCGGCTTTGGCTCCCTACTATGCGGGAGATGGCATTACTATGTCGGAAGACAATCCCGATTTGAAAATGTTTATTCCGGAAGAGGGAACCAACCAGTATATTGATGCTATGTGTATTCCCAAGGGCACAAAAAACAAAGAAGCTGCCGAGATGTTTATCAACTTTATGTGCGAGACCGAGGTGGCTCTGGCGAATACAGAGTATATCTGTTATTCTTCTCCCCATTCGGAAGTGCCGGCGCTTTTATCCGAAGAACTTCGTGAAAATGAATTGATGTATCCGTCAGAGGATCTGTTGGCACGCTGTGAAACAATGGCTGTGTTGCCGGATGAAATTAATAGCGCAATGGACAATGCCTGGAGCAGTGTTAGAAGCTATGACGCAAGCGGAAATGCTTGGCTGATGCCGCTTCTAATGGTTGTAATGCTCGTGTTGGCGATTTTGGGATTTGTTCGCAAGGCAGTTCGAAAAAGACATCGGGAATATTAATTGTTCATTATTGGGTAAATAAGCGAAGCAGTGCCGATATGTTGATGCGGCACTGCTTCGCTTACATTAAAATAAAAGTATTTTCGAAGGAGGACTTATGGCTTTTTCGTTACTTTCTTATCATGCACCTGACTTTAAAGGCTTGGGGCTTGCAGAAAAACCGGACGCAGTGTTGCGTTCGGTTCTTAAGGACGGTGTGGCGCCCCAAGGTTATCATGCAATGAGCATTTTTCCTGAATATTTTAAAATCAATGGGAAATGGATCCTTGCCGAAGAAAGCCGGATGGATTGCGTTGCTGTGTATGATGGAGCAGCGATCCAGGTCAAAGAATTCCGGAATTTAAAAAGAGGCGATCAGGTCGTAATCGGACGCACCGAAGATGGAAGCGAAGGAATTTTTTTGTGGGCAGAAGGATTCTCTGAAAAAAAGAGCGCAGGGGATGTTTTTGCTTTTCGGCAGCAACGGAGCCGCGAAACTGCCTTTTCAAAAGATTATGATGATTTGAAAGAGTTGTTGGAATACGAGAAAGAACACGGATATGTTGTTTGGGTAATGGGGCCGGCCTTTAGTTTTGATGCGGGGGCGCGACAGGCTTTCAGTAAAATGATTGCGCATGGATATGTGGATGCATTGCTTGCTGGAAATGCATTGGCCACACACGATTTGGAAGGGGCTTACCTGCATACTGCTTTGGGACAGGATATCTATACCAGAGAAAATGTTCACAACGGACATTATAACCATTTGGATACCATTAATCGCGTGAACGAATGCGGTTCTGTTGCGGATTTTTTAAATAAGGAAAAAATTGAGGACGGAATCATTTATCAGTGCGAGAAAAATAACATTCCTTATGTGTTAGCGGGTTCTATTCGAGACGATGGACCGCTGGCTCCGGTGTTTGGAAATGTATATGAGGCGCAGGATGCCATGCGTAAGCATGTAAAAAAAGCTACGACTGTTATTTGCATGGCAACGATGCTGCACACCATTGCAGTGGGGAATATGACGCCTTCTTACCGCGTGTTAGAAGATGGGACTGTACGGCAGGTTTATTTTTATTGTGTCGATATTTCCGAGTTTACGGTGAACAAACTTAGTGATCGGGGAAGTCTGTCCTCCAGAGGTATTGTGACGAATGTACAGGACTTCATTGTGAAACTGAGCAGGGAATTAGGGCTTTGAAAAAGTGTTTCGCGGTCAGTGAAAATACTGACCGCGAAAGGTTTTTATAAAACTATTAGAAAAGTATTGACATTTGTGCTTAGGAACGGTATTATATTAAGGCAGTGTTCTGAGAGGCTCAGATTTGCGCCCATAGCTCAGGTGGATAGAGCAACTGCCTTCTAAGCAGTGGGCCAGGGGTTCGAGTCCCTTTGGGCGCACCAATATGGTGGGTGTAGTTCAGTTGGTTAGAGCACCAGATTGTGGATCTGGGTGTCGTGGGTTCGAGTCCCATCTCCCACCCCATTTGCGAGAACGGCAAATTCGGAAGGGTTTGCCGTTCTCCCCCTATATTGGGCCATCGCCAAGCGGTAAGGCAACGGACTTTGACTCCGTCATTGCGCTGGTTCGAATCCAGCTGGCCCAACCAGCTATCCCGGAGAATGTTTTGCATTCTCCGGGATTTTTTGCGTTTAAGGATATTTTTATTAAATAGTAACTACTAGGCAGTAATGGCAATGCGGGCGATAATAGAATCTATCAGAATATAAGAGTAAAATCGCCTTTTTGTTGGATATAGTTGTATGATGAATTTTTTTCATTTTGTATAAATTCGACCCATTATCGTATAAATGAAAAAATTAATAATACAAATTTCTGCAAGACTTTTTGCAGAATGAACAGTTTGGAAGATGACGAATGTAACATATCTACAAAAATGGAGAGAAACAGCTATATATTCTTGACATAAACCATTAAGAATGTTACCATTTAGTCAAAGGAAACACAGAGAGACGGCTTGAACGAGAAATAAACCTTACGGCTAAAAAGGAATAAGTTGTATGATTATTTCTCTCAAGCGTTTTTTTGTGCAAATCGGTTCGTAGAACCGAAAAAATAAATTTGGGAGGCAAATTATGAAAAAGGTAGTAAGCATTGCACTTTCGCTGGTAATGTGCCTTGGCTTGCTGGCGTCTTGCGGTGGATCTTCTGACGGAAGCTCTACAGCAACCTCTGGCAGCGCAACAGGCGAGAGCACCGGCGATGTCACCCTGACTTATTGGTACTGGGCTGACAATGACGATTATGCCAAAACAATGGACGAGATGGTAGCTGACTTTAACGCTACCAACGGCAAAGGAATTACTGTTGTGGCTGAGCAGCAGCCCTGGGATGGCGGCGGATACAGCACCAACCTGTTGAACGCGGTAATCGGCGGCGGCGGCCCGGACGTTGCGTCCTTCAAACTGACTGCAACTCCTAGCTTTGTTGCGAATAACATGCTTGTGAATTTGGACGAGTATATCGCTAATTGGGAAGACAAAGATGACATTTCCGAGAACTTGTGGAATGTTATGAAAGAGGCTTCCGGTACTGACAGCGTGTATGTCATGCCCTGGAACACTCAGATCCTGTACGTTTACTATCGTCCGTCCATGTTTGAGGAAGCTGGCATCGAGGTTCCCACCACTTATGATGAGTTCCTGGAAGCTTGCCGCACTCTGACAAAAGATACAGATGGCGATGGCGTGATTGATCAGTATGGCTTCTCTATGCGCGGTGCTTCCGGCGGCCAGGAGCCTTGGGGCAGCTTCATCTATGCTGCGGGCGGCAGCTTCGAGGATATGACCAGCGAGGCTTCCGTGAAGGGTATGCAGGACTTCATCGATCTGTATACTGATGGCTGCGTTCCTTCTACTGCTCCGAACGATGGCTTCCAGGAGACCATTGAGACCAACTTCAAGAGCGGCAAATGCGCCATGGTTATTCACCACACCGGTTCTTACAAAGGTATGGAAGAGACCTTCGGTGATGACGTAAGTGCGTTCCAGTTCCCGGCAGGCGAAGGCCGCTGGACTTCCATGGGCGACACCGAGAACGTTATGTTCGAGTCTTGCGAGAACAAAGAGGCTGCTTTTGAGTGGCTGGCATATCTGGCAACTGGCAAAGGTCAGGAAACTTGGTGTACTGTAACTGGTAACGTGCCTGTTTCTCAGCGCGTTCAGGCTCTGGATGAGTTCCAGGACAACCGCTTTATGAAGGCTTCCATCGAAGGTCAGGATTTTGCGGGCATCATCCCCATCCTGGATACTACTTCTGAGTGGATTTCCAACATTTGGCCTTCTACTGTTCAGGCATTGCTGGGACAAATTACGGCCGAAGAGGCAATGCAGACTTTGCAGACTGGTCTGTGGGGCTAATTCGGTAATAAGTTAGATCCCCGAAAAAGTAAGCCGGCTCAGCCGGAACGGGTGGGCTGCATAGTGTAGCCTACCCGTTTTTTGAGAAGAATGTCCGCATTCTTTGTATTATTTATCTGAGTTTAAGAGAGGAAAGGGTGAAGGAGATTGGAAAAAGGCAAAAAGAGTATTTGGCCCTATCTGCTCGTACTGCCCGCTCTTCTGGTTGTCATTTGCGTGGTGTTTATCCCGGTATGCAATGCAATTTTGATGAGCTTTCAAAGCTACGACCTGCGTCGTCCGAACGACATTGGGTTCGTCGGCTTCGCCAATTACGTTGAGGTTTTCAAAGATCCTCTGTTCTGGTCCAGCTTGTGGCGGACGATTTTGTGGGTTGTGTTTGGCGTAGGATTCCAGTTTGTTTTCGGTTTTATCCTTGCGCTTCTTCTGAACCGCAATTTCCGTGGACGCGGTGTTGTTCGTGCGGTTAGCTTGATCCCTTGGGTCACGCCGGGCGTTCTGATCGGTTTGATGTGGCGCTGGATGTACGATGGTAACTACGGTGTCATCAATGACCTTTTGATGAAGCTACATATTATTGATCAGCCCATTGCCTTCTTGGCACAAACGACAACGGCCTTCCCGTCAGTCATCATTACGATTATCTGGCAAGGCGTTCCGTTCTTTGCATTGATGCTTCTGGCTGGCTTGCAGGGAATTTCTGGCGATTTGTATGAGGCGGCGGCGATTGATGGAGCGAATTGGTTCCAGCGGTTGTTCCGTATTACAATTCCTTCTTTGAAAAACACGATTTTTGTTACGACGCTTCTTCGTATTATTTGGGTTGCTAACTCTGTTGACGTTATCTTTAACATGACAAGTGGTGGACCTGCTTATTCGACGCAGACGTTGAGCGTTTACGTGTACAATAAAGGTACGGCGTTGAACTTGAGCTATGCGGCAACAATGTCTATCTTGTTGACACTTTTGCTGTGCCTGGTTTCTGTACCGTACTTGAAACAAATGTTGAAGAAAAACTAAGAAAGGAGGAACATGAGTTATGAATTACGTTGGAAAAAAGAATCTTGGAAAAAGCTTTCTGACCGCGGGTTTGCCGTTGTTTATTATTCTACTGTTCCTTCTTTTCCCGTTTTATTGGACGTTTGTAACTTCCGTAAAACCTGAGAGCGAACTGTATGGTCCGGTTACTTATTGGCCGCAGAGTTTCACTTGGGCGAGCTATGAGAAATTGTTTGGCGAATTCAATTTCTTGCAGCCGATGGGAAATAGCCTTTTTGTTGCCGTGGTTACTACTGTGGTTACATTGACCGTTGCGACGCTGGCTGCATATGCGTTTACGCGTTTTGAATTCCGCGGCCGCAAAGGGTTAATGGTTATGTTCTTGACGAACAATATGTTCCCGACGGTTTTGTTGATGATTCCTTTGTATTCGATTATGCGTACACTGGGAATTCTGTATACGCCGTTGGCTTTGATTGTTTCTTATACTACCTTTACCATTCCTTTTACAGTGTGGTTGTTAAACGGCTACATCAGCGATTTGCCAATGTCTTTGGAGGAGGCGGCAATGGTTGATGGCTGCAATCGCGCACAAGCGTTTTTGAAAATTATTCTCCCTGTTCTCGTTCCGTGCTTGATTTCTACAGGCGTTTACATTTTTATGCAGAGCTGGAACGAGTACACGTTCGCAATGATGTTCACCAATTCGAATAACCGTACGATTCCTGTAGCGTTGAAGAGCTTGATCGGTAACTTGGGCGTTCAATGGGATTTGCTTACTTCTGGTGGTATCATTACGATTATCCCGGTCTGTGTGATGTTCTTCTTCGCACAGAAACGGTTGGTAGAAGGCTTGACGGCCGGCGCTGTCAAGGGTTAAAATCATTTTGGTTTCCCTGATAACTTATATAAAAGGAGTATCAACATCATGGAACTTGCTATGCAAAAAGAAAAAGCAAAGCATCTGCGTGCAGACATTTTGAAAATGCTGTACCTGTGCCAGTCTGGCCATCCGGGCGGATCTCTGTCTACGGTTGAGATGCTGATGGCGCTGTATTACAACGACGTCATGAAATTTGATCCGAAAAACCCCAAATGGGAAGGACGTGACCGTCTGGTTTTGAGTAAAGGTCACGCTTGCCCCGCATTGTACGCTGTATTGGCGGATTTGGGCTTCTTCCCGCGTGAGGATTTGTGGACACTGCGTCAACTTCACAGCCATTTGCAGGGTCATCCTGATATGAAAAAGACTCCTGGCGTTGACATGAATACTGGTTCTCTGGGCCAGGGCGTTGCGGTTGCCGGTGGCATTGCAATGGCTCTGAAACAGAAAGGTTCTAATAATCGCGTGTTTGCGATTGTTGGCGACGGCGAGATTCAGGAAGGTTTGGTTTGGGAGGCTGCTATGAGCGCAGCACATTACAAACTGGACAACCTGGTTGTAATGCTGGACCACAATGGCCTGCAGATTGACGGCAGCAATGACCAAGTTATGAGCTTGGGCGATGTTATGAAAAAATATGAGGCTTTTGGCTTTGAATGTGTCAAGGTGGATGGCCATGATATTGAGGCGATCGTAAAGGCTGTGAATATGCCGCACGAGGGCAAACCTCTGTTCGTGTGCTGTGAGACCCACAAGGGCCATGGCGTATCTTTCATGGAAGACCAGTTTGGCTGGCACGGTAAAGCGCCCAGCAAAGAGGACTATGAAAATGCACTGAAAGAACTGGGGGTATCTGACAATGGCTGAGAGTAAATCTTTGCGCGTTGCCTATGGCGAGGCTCTGGCGGAGCTTGGCGCGAAAAATGATAAAGTTGTAGTCATGGATGCCGATTTGGCGCATGCAACTATGACAAGTGTTTTCCAGGCAAAATTCCCGAATCGTCACTTCAACTTCGGCATTGCTGAGGCCAATATGGTTTGCGGTGCTGCAGGTTGGGCAACAGAGGGTTATGTTCCTTTTGTTAGCACTTTCGCTCTGTTTGGTGCTGGACGTGCATATGAGCAGATCCGTAACTCTGTTGCGTATGATAATCTGAATGTTAAATTCGGCCTGTCTCATTCCGGCTTGTGCGTTGGTGAAGACGGTGGTAGCCATCAGGCGATTGAGGATATCGCTCTTATGCGTGTTGTCCCCAATATGACCGTATTGGTTCCTTGCGATCCCATCGAGATGAAAAAAGCTGTGTTTGCTGCGGCGGAGATCAATGGCCCTGTGTACATTCGTGTAGCGCGTCCTGTGTGCGACTGCATCACCGAAGAGGATACTCCGTTTGTGGTTGGCAAGGCCAATATTATGCGCGAAGACGGCAACGATGTAGCTCTGGTTGCTACTGGCCTGATGGTTCCGGAAGCATTGAAAGCTGCTGATCTGCTTGCAAAAGAAGGCATCAAAGCTACGGTTGTCAATGTTCATACCATTAAGCCCTTTGATGCTGAGACAATCGCTGCTGTGGCTGCTAAATGTGGCGCAGTTGTGACTGCAGAGGAGCACTCTGTAATCGGCGGTTTGTATGCTGCTACTTGCGAGGCTCTAATGGGCAAAGTAAATGTTAAGATGGACCGTGTGGGTGTTGAGGATAAGTTCGGTCAGTCTGGTACACCTGCTGCACTGTTTAAAGAGTACGGCTTGACTGCGGAGAACATTGCCAACAAAGCGAAAGCTCTGCTGAAATAAGAAGGAGAGATTCAGTATGTTGAGAATTGAAAGTTATGGCCATACCGAGTCTGGCGACAACAAAACCGCTCTGAAGTGGGTCTACGAGAATCCTGTCTGGAAAGTAGGTATCAAGAACTGGAAACCGGCGAATGATATCAGCGGAACCACTTGCCTGGAGCGTCACAACAAAACAGACGAGTTGTTTATTCTTTTGGACGGACATTGCACTCTGCTGTATGCGGATGATGACAACGGTAAAGCGGTGAACATTGGCAAAGTTGAGATGGAGCCGATGAAGGTTTATAAAATCCCCGCTACTTTGTGGCACAATACCGTGACCCAGCCGGATGCAAAGCTTGTTCTGATTGAGAATAATCCCACCGATATGACGAACAGCGATGTTTACAATCTGACAGACGATCAGATTGCTGAGATTAAAGCGCTGGTCTAAGCAGGTTTTTGCAGTAAAACTTTAAATGACTGTGCAAGAGCCGCCTGTCCAGTGGACGGGCGGCTCTTTGTATAATCGGCGAAGATTCGAACAGGAGGAAAGAAGATGGCGTTGAAGGAAAATGAGCTCAATCGGCAGATTGCGGAGCTGATTACGGAGCATCTCCGAACAGGCGAAAAACTTCCTCCGGAGAAGGAGTTGACGGCGCGCTTTGGAGTGAGCCGTACAGCGTTGCGTGATGCTTTGAATGCTTACGAGGCGCAGGGGATTTTGACTTCTGTTCAAGGAAGTGGCCGCACTGTAAAAATGCTGAATCTCACCGATCAAATCATCAATACATGGGGAATTGTTCTTGAGGCAAAACCAGATATCTTGTTTGATATTTTGGAATTGCGGACATCGATGGAAATGGCGGCATTGCCGCGAATGGCCGAACGGATTGATACGGAACAGCTTCAGTTTATGGGTGCTCAGGTTGAACGCATGAAGGAAAAAGCCAAGAGAGGCGAAACTTTTATGGAAGAAGACAGGGCATTCCATATGACGATGTTTCATAATGCCGGCAATGTATTGACGGAACAGCTTCTAATTGCACTGTGGTCTTTGTTGAATACACAAATTGCCACTCGTCATCCGGATTTGATGGTTGTAGCCTGTCAGCATGAGGATTTGATCAAAGCCTTGGCCCGGCAAGATTTGGCGGGTCTGCAACAGGTTACGAAAGAACAGCTTGCGGACGTTCGTTATCGTGTCATTAACTATATGGTTCAAAAAAGCCGCCTATAATCTAAGATATTTAAGAGTCTCCGACAGTAGTGACTGTTGGAGACTCTTTTTTTGTATCGATTTTCTTACAAATTATGAAAAATTTCGTTAAAATGCAACTTTTAGGCGGGTAGCCGCGTATAATAAGCAAAAGGATGTTTAGAGAGAAGGGTGGATTTATATGGCGGAAAAGTGGACGAGTATTTTGGAGAATTTAAAGAACATTTTTGGAGTTGTTTATTCTGAAACTCCGCCGGAATCCGTGGAGGAAAGTGAAGAGAACGAAGATTAATTTATAATATGGTAGAGAGTAAGAACGGTATCGCTTGCGAGGCGATGCTGTTCTTTTTTTTTTGCTCCCCCAAAATACACACACGGATACGTGTGCATAAAATGTGATTTGAAGTTTTCACATAAAAATGGTTGCAATTGTGGGCTGGTTATCTTATAATAAATACTGTAAATGGGTAGAAATGGGTTAAAGTGGGTAATTTTGAAGCTTCTTCCGAGGAAAGGCGGTGGCCAGGATGTTGATGGGCGAGTACGATTACGCGATCGACGAAAAAGGCCGTTTGAACTTTCCGGCAAAGTTTCGAGAAGAGATGGGAGAGAGCTTTGTGGTGGCCCGTTGGCTCGACCACTGCCTTGTGGCTTATCCCACTGACAAGTGGCAAGAACAGGCGGAAAAGTTAAAGGCTTTGGCAGGAATTAAAAACCGCCTTATTGTGAGCTACCTTTTTGCATCGGGTATTGTGGTCCAGCCGGATAAGCAGGGGAGAATTTTACTGCCGGGCGGCCATCGTGAACATGCCCAGTTGGAGAAAGAGGTTACTATTATTGGTGTGGGAGACCATGCTGAGATTTGGAATACGCACGCTTGGCATGAAGCCATGAACACCGTGGACAGTGCTAAGCTAGAAGCAGCGCTTTTGGAAATGGGGTTATAAGCAGTGAGCTTTCACCATATCCCTGTCCTCCTCACGGAATGCATTGAGGGGCTTGCAATCCAGCCGGAAGGCACATATCTTGATGGGACCGCGGGCGGGGCAGGGCATTCAAGAGAAATCGCG